>VXRD01000167.1 GCA_009838845.1 Gemmatimonadota bacterium
CGTCACAAATCGCCGCTCGCTGGCAAACAGACCGGGCGCGACAAACATCCAGATCTGAAAAATCAAAAACGGCAGCGCCAGAATCCCCCCACCCACCAGCGCGATCTGCAACTTGACCATAAACATGCCCATCGGTCTTAAGGTCTGCAATATCATTTTATCTTCCAGTTCGCGGGTAGGGTGGATCAACACATCCAAAATCTCATTGACAAAAATTCCGCAAAAAACCGCGCCTATAATAATCGCGGCCAACCCCTTCAAAATGCGCCACCGCAACTCCTCCAGATGATCGAGAAAAGGCATCGGCTTGCCTTCATCGGGCAGATCTTCTTCATCGCGGTCTGGCATAATCGCCGGCACCGTACCCTCAGGCGGTGCAACATCCTCCTCCACCTCTCGCGGTCGCCGAATAGCCGACACCGCCAACCCCATCAACGCGATCACGCCGCACAACTGAGAAAACAAATCGCCAAACCGCATATAAAGCGTCTGCTCATTGCTCGGTGCAATAGTCCCTGCCACAACAGCCTCGTGAAACAAACCCGTCTTTTGCTCTTGCCGCCCATAGGGATCGATAAACATCGACACACCCGTATTGGCACAGCGCACCACCCAACGCCTGTTCTCAACAGCCCTGAACGTCGCAATATCCGCGTGCTGATAAGGTGCTGACGTGCGCCCGTACCACCCATCATTCGTAATCACCACCAAAAACTCGGCACCCCGAACCATCATATCGCGCGCAAGCCAGGGAAACACCGAATCAAAACAAATCATCCCTGAAAACTTTCCACCCGGCACCTCAAAAACCGTAAGCGCAGTCCCACTCTCAAAATCGCCGCTGATATACCCCCCGCCGCTCCATTGAAAATCGCGCAAAAACCCGAGCAATTTGGGAAAAGGCGCCCGCTCTCCAAACGGAACCACCTTCACCTTGTCGTAATGCGGCAAATCGCCCCCACCAGGCTCAAACAAAAAAGAAGAATTGTAATAGCGATCCCGCGCCGCGGCCTCGAAGCGATTCGCCCCCATATACAGATAAATCCCCAGCGAATCGACCAGCGCCTGCACCTGCGCCTGATACGCCTGGTGCGATGCATCATCACGCTTCAAATACGCGGGCAAAGCCGCCTCTGACCACACAACCAACCGCGTCCCCGACTCCGCGGCCTGAATCGTCAAAGGCTCCAACTTGTTAAAATTGTGATCAAAACCCCAGTAAGATTTCTCAACAGGCGGCACATTTTGCTGCACAATGGCAACCTTCAAATCGCCCTCGGCAACCGGCTCTGCCATACGCCACAAACCAAATCCCGCTGGCAGTGCAAAAGCCAGAACCAGAGCACCAACCATCAAGTCTCGCCGCGCACTTTCCAATGCCTTAAACGCAATCAGATTAACCACCACCACCCAGAACGACACCCCGTAAACCCCTGTCGCCTCTGCAATCTGGATCAAAGGCAAATAATCCACCTGGCTATGCCCGAGGAGCATCCACGGAAAACCCATATCGCCCAGCGTATTAAAATATTCAAACCCCACCCACAAAAAAGGCACCATCCACAACCCCAGCCTGCCAACGCGCGCCATTGCAAACGCCCACAACCACACAAACAGCCCCCGAAAAAGCGACATATACAAAATTGCCCCCGCCATACCCGGGGGGGTAATCCACGCAATCCAATAAACACTCGCACCGTAAAAAACCACACCCTGCAAAAAACCCGCGCCAAAAGCCACGCGCCCACGCAGATTTTCGGCAACGGGAATCAGAGGCAACAAACTGATACAAGCCAAAAAACCGAGCGGCAAAGGAGGAAAAGCCGCTGCCATCAGCAGACCCGACAAAATCGGATACCCGAGCACCAACCGCCAACCCCACGTATTGTCCTGCGCCATACTATCACCTGTGTTCATCTGTGTCTATCTGTGGTTAAAAATCCCTATTGCAAAAAACACAAAGATTACGGAATATAAAGACGGGTCAAATCCCTGTCAATTGCCGTCCAAAAAAACAAACCCGGTCTATAACATGTTACCCGACCTCAATACAGAACTCCAGGCATTGCGCGAACAAAACCTCTACCGCTCGGTGCGAAGTGTGGAAACCAGCCAGGAACCCCGCATCCGCATCAAAGGGCGGGAACTCATCCTCTTTTGCTCAAACAACTATCTGGGCCTCGCCAACCATCCCGTCCTCAAAGGTGCGGCCATCGAAGCGCTCAACACCTATGGAAGCAGCACCGTAGCATCGGCACTCATCTCGGGATACATGCCCCCCCACGCCGACCTCGAAAGCAGCATGGCACAATTCCTCGACACAGAAGCAGCCATCGCATTTCCCACGGGCTACACAGCCAACCTCGGCGTTATACCCGCCCTCATCAACCGCGACGACATCATTTTTAGCGACCAGTTAAATCACCGCAGCATCATTGATAGCTGTCGCCTCTCCCGCGCACAAATCGCCATCTACAACCACTGCGACATCGCCCACCTCGAAACCCAGCTCAAAACCTCGTCCGCCCATCGCCGTCGCCTCATCGTCACCGATGGCGTCTTCTCAATGGACGGAGACATCGCCCCACTGCCCGAACTCGTCTCCCTCGCCGAACAACACAACGCCATCCTCATGGTCGATGACGCCCACGCAACCGGCGTTCTCGGCCCTAATGGTCGCGGCACCTTCGAACACTACGGTCTCTCTCCCGAAGCCATCGACATCCTCATGACCTCCGGCAGCAAAGCCCTCGGCGCATCCGGCGGATTCATCTGTGGCAGCCGCGACCTCATCGACCTCATACGCAACCGCTCGGCAGCGTACATCTACACCACCGCAATGCCGCCCGACGCATGTGCATCCACCACCGCGGCACTCGACCTCATCCAGCGCGATACCAGCTTGCGCCAGCGCCTGTGGCACAACACAACAACCATCAGCCAGCATCTTCACACCCTCGGATTCGACCTCGCCCAATCCCAAACCCACATCATACCCATACTCGTTGGCGACGCCCAGAAAACCGTTGAAATATCCGAACACCTCTACAACCGCGGCATCTACCTCTACGGCATACGACCCCCCACCGTACCCGAGGGCCAAAGCCGTCTGCGCCTCTCCGTCATGGCAACCCATACCGACGACGACATCGCACAATTATTAGACGCCATGACCGAAGTCCGACACAGTTTTTTTGGAGACCACCATGTCCAACCCCCTCGACCACATCCGAATCGTCCTGGTTGAACCCAAAGAACCCGGCAACATCGGCGCCGTGGCTCGCGCGATGAAAAACACGGGCTTATCGCACCTCTACCTCGTCAATCCCCCCGATCACACCAGCGGCGAAGCCCGCGCAATGGCGCATGGATCGGGCGACATCCTCTACGGTGCTACCGTCGTATCCTCACTACCCGAAGCACTCGCAGACGTATCGCTTGCCGTGGGCACATCCCATCGCAAACGCCGCGAATTCGACATCGTACACCCACCTCAAATCGCGACAGACAAACTGTTATCCCTTCCCGAAAACCACAAAGGCGCCATCGTCTTTGGCCGGGAAGAAAACGGACTGACCAACAACGAAATCCAACTGTGCCAGCTAATCTCCCGTATTCCTTCAGCCGTGCGCTACCCTTCCCTCAACCTGTCGCAAGCCACCCTCATCTATGGCTACGAACTCTTTCGCGCAACCCATTCCGAAACCCCCTACAAACCATCGGAACTCGATCTGGCTACGCACCGCGAACTCGAATCCATGTACGACCACATCCAAAACGCACTCGACAAACTCGGCTTTGTCTCGCGGCACCGACCCCAGACCTTCATCCGATCCATCCGCCGAATCTTCAGCCGCATCGACATGGAACACCGCGACGTGGCGACCATACACCGCGTCTTCCGCCAGGTCGATCGCTTCATCGCGCGGCACGGCCTCAACCCCATCCCACCGCCCGATAAAAAAACAGAGTAACCGATCTCTGCGGTAGTCACCCCCCAAACCCCAGCGTCTCCAAAAGCGACAGACTCAAACTCTCCATAGCCGGCACTGTACCCACACCTCCCAAAGACGACAGACTTGCCCACGTCTCATATCCCCCTTCTTGCGTCAATGCCTCATCTGTACACACATAGCCGATAGACCCGTTTGCCAGACTCACCAGCATCAACGGCGAAGCCGACGTCTGCGCCTTAATCCGAAGGCCAGTCTCCACAAAAATCTCCCCCGGCAACGCCAGAATCGCCGCATCGCCCAACCGGATCGCCTGCACGGGTGCCGTCATCTGTTCCGGCAACGCCGCCAACCGCTGGCACTGCCTGGCATACACACCTACCCGATCCTTCCGCACCGGTTGTCCCACCACCCAACTGAATGGACCCTCCTCGTATTCGTATCCACCTGCGAGAATCTGTTCGGCAATATCGAGATCCGTCTCTGTAATCACTTTCCTCGAAAATTCCAGCGTCCCCGTCACAGCCTCCAATGCCAATTCCTCATCCAAATCCATCAACTGGATCTCTGTCAAAACATGCCCTGCCAGAACATTTGCCATCCGCCGCGCCCGGGGGTGCCCCCGATCCCGCCAAATCCGCTCGCCACTATAATCGTTGTTATTAATCTGTCCAGACGCCGCATTCCACAAAATCGGCACACAGTTCCCACCTATATAATGCCGCAGCAAATTGAAAAACTGTCCAAAATAATCCGCCGACACCTCCCCGGCACTGCCCGTTCCCACATAGTGCAGTGAAAAACTCGCCACCACCGAAATCGGCGTACCATCTACCCCCTCCACATACATCATCGCCAACTCCGGATCGATCTCTCCCATCGGCCGCACGAGATCCGGATTATTCAAACCCGGATTCATCCGCACCGTCCCATCCTTCATCAGCCAGCGCCGATAAAACGAAATACGATCCTCCATCACACTGGCAAACCCCGCCCGGGCAGGCTGCATTCTCTTAATAGCCAACTCCACGGCATCGGCCACTTTCAGCGGAAGCCAGGTCGTGTACCCCTCATCTTCACCCATACCCAGAAGATTGCTCACCCCTGCCCCTGAATGCGTATGTGTCGCATTCACCATCACGCATTCGGGAGATATCCCACACCGTTCTTCAATACGCGCCTTCACGGCATTCGCAATCGCTTCTGGCACCGCGATCAAATCGCAAGTCACCATCGCAATCCTGACATCTCCATTGTCAATCACCAGTGCCTTGGCCAGAAGCTCATCGTGTACATCCTCTCCGTATCGCGGATGAAAACTTCCCGGCATCGTAACCCCCAGCCAGGGTGTAATATTGGACGTAGCAGCCCCTGCTTGCAATTTCATAATGATCCTCCCGTGTTAGATTTCACATCTTTTTTTATATATAATGGAAACAGGGCGTTTTGTCGAATGAAGCTCAATGCGGTTGACAGTGGTTCAGGGAACGCTTATTCTTTGAACAGGAGGTGGTTTTCGTGGCTGAATTGACAGAACGCCCGGTGATTGGCGTAACCGTGGGCGACCCGGCGGGAATTGGACCAGAGGTCGTGATCAAGGCACTGAGTGAACCCGCGCTTTACAACAAAGTAAAACCACTGGTCTTTGCCGACCGATCGGTTTTGGATCAGACGGTAAAAATGCTGTGTGTGGATATGGACTTACACGCCGTAAACAATCCGCGCAACGGGCATTATGAAGCCGGGTGTATCGACTTTATTGACGTTGGGAGTCTGTCTGAGCCGATTGCCTATGGTCAGATCTCTGCCGAAGGCGGTCGGGCGGGATATCAATATCTGGACCGAGCAATTGACGCGGCTCTATCAGGTACCGTAGCTGGCTTATCCACAGCGCCACTGAACAAAGAATCGCTGCAGGCTGCAAAGCTACCTTATATCGACCACACAGCGATGCTCAATGCCCGAGCGGCGTTGCGAGTGCCGATGACGCTGTTTCTGGTAAAAAATTTGAAAATCTTCTTTCTCACCCGACACATTTCCTTTCGGGAAATTCCAGACGCCATTACAAAAGCGGGAATTCTGGAAGCACTGCCCCTGTGCGACCTGTATTTGCGGCAACTGGGAACCGAAACACCGACCATAGCTGTGGCCAGCTTAAACCCTCACGGCGGCGAGCAGGGTCTGTTCGGACGAGAGGAAATCGAAGTAATCAGCCCCGCTGTAAAAGAAGCGCAAAAACGCGGATGGCGGGTACAGGGACCAATACCAGCGGACTCGGTATTTCATCTGGCACTGGAAGGGCGTTACGATGGGGTATTGTCGCTTTACCACGACCAGGGACATATAGCATCCAAAACCCTGGATTTCCACGGAACAGTAAGCCTGACAATGGGTCTAAATTTTCTGCGCACATCAGTAGATCATGGAACAGCCTTTGACATCGCCGGACAGGGGATAGCGTCAGAACGGGGCATGGTAGAAGCAATTCGCGCAGCCGGACAATACGCGGTGCCGGTACGCGAGCGATTGAAAATGAGTTTATAAGATGTCGTCAAACTACACGATTGCAAAAGAACTGAAGCGAGTGGCGGATTACCGTGAGATATGTGGTGAGGATCCAGCAGATTATCTCAATGCCGCCTGGATGATCCAGTCGTTTTCACGCGGCAGGCTGGACGAATTGTACCCAGTTGAAGGCAGGGGGCTACTGGAACGCACAAACGAGTTTAGCGACGAGGTGATAGACACAATCGTCGAAGTCATTGAACGCAAAGAGATCCGCGCATTGCAGGAGCGGCAGGGCGTTCCCTTGACCGTGCTGGAATTGATCGAGATTCGGGGGATCGGTGGCAAAATGGCCAGGCGCCTTTTTAGCGAACTGGGCGTAGTTGATTTGCAGGGCTTGCGGGCTGTTGTCGTAAACGGACAAATCAGCCAGTTAAAGGGCTTCAGGACAAAGACCATCGAGAAGATCACTGCTTTTCTGGACGAAAAGGGAGTGTAGATTTATCTGTATCCACTTGATTTATTTGGCTAAGTATATATACTTATTGCAGCATTAACTTTTTGCATCTCGAAATTCACCTCTCCCTACGAGGACCGCGCTATGGCGATCAAAAAAGAAGACTATTTGGGAATTGAAAATTACAAAGTAGTGGGCACGCGACCGATACGGCACGATGGAACGGATAAAGTAACGGGCCGCGCGGTATATGGTCCAGACTTTCATCTGACCGGATCGCTATACGGCAAAACACTGCGAAGCCCTCATGGGCATGCGCGGATCAAATCCATCGACACCAGCAAAGCCGAAGCACTACCCGGAGTAAAAGCCATCGTACTCGGAAAAGACCTCGTCCAAAATTACGAAGACAAAGTCTCCGACCTCGGAGAGGGATCGGTTGATCTGCGGTTTTTAATTGCCAATGTACTCGCCGGAGACAAAGTCCTCTACGACGGACACGCCATCGCAGCCGTAGCAGCCACCTCTGCACACATCGCAGAAGAGGCATTAAACCTGATCGACGTAGAATACGAAATACTCGAACCCGTACTCGAAGTCCGCCACGCAATGGAAGACGATGCACCGTTATTGCACGACGACTTAAAAATGAAATCCCTCGGCGAAGAAACGGACCAGGCGAGCAACATCGCAAACCACTTCCAGCACAAACAGGGAGATATAGAAAAGGGATTTGAAGAAGCCGACGTAGTAATAGAGCGGGAATTTGCGACCGGAACAGTACACCAGGGAT
Source organism: Gemmatimonadota bacterium (assembly GCA_009838845.1). NCBI lineage: Bacteria > Pseudomonadati > Gemmatimonadota > Gemmatimonadota bacterium. The sequence goes on from VXRD01000167.1 coordinate 7,709, forward strand.
ACATCGAACCACACAACGTAACCGCGCACTGGAGCGAAAACGGAAAGCTCACAATATGGTGCAGCACACAGGGACCGTTTGAAGTGCGGGGCCAGGTCGCCGACGTACTCGGCCTCGAAGTGGGTGACATACGCGTAATCCCGCAGGAAATTGGGGGCGGATTTGGCGGAAAATTCCGCGTATATGAAGAACCAACCGCAGCTCTGCTGGCGCAAAAAACCGGAAAACCCGTAAAAATGGTCATGTCTCGCACAGAAGTATTAAAAGCCACCGGACCAACGCCCGCATCCTACATCAAAGTCAAAATGGGCGCAACGCGGGACGGCATGCTAACGGCGGCACAAGCCTACATGGCCTATGAAGCCGGAGCCTATCCCGGCTCTGCTGTAGGCGCTGGTGCGGGATGTATTTTCTCGCCCTACAGCATCCCAAACTCGCTCATCGACGGCTACGACGTCGTCGTAAACAAACCCCAATCATCCGCCTACCGCGCACCCGGCGCGACCAACGCGGCATTTGCATCTGAAACAGTAATAGACGAAATATGCGAACAGATCGGAATGGACCCGCTCGAATTCCGATTGAAAAACGCGTCCAAAGAAGGCACGCGACGGGCAGATGGACCGGTCTTCTTGCGCATTGGACAAGAAGAAGTCGTAAAAGCGGCCATGGCGCATCCACACTACAGCGCGCCCCTTGAAGGACCGAATCGGGGACGCGGCGTCGCCGCTGGATTCTGGTTCAACGGCGGAGGCACATCAACAGTAGTCGCCAGTGTAAACCCGGACGGCACAGTAGCACTCGTCGAAGGCTCCCCCGATATTGGAGGAACGCGCACCTCAGTCGCCATACAATTTGCCGAAGTCCTGAACCTTCCCATCGAAGACATCATGCCAAATGTCACAGATACTGACACCATCGGACAAACCGATGGAACGGGCGGAAGCCGCGTGACATTTGCAACCGGCTGGGCGAGCTATGAAGCCGCGCAAGACGTCAAGCGACAAATGATCGAACGCGCGGCGACATTATGGGAAATATCAAAAGACGACATCGTCTTTGAAGACGGATCGTTCCGCTCCAAATCGGACGCATCCAAAACAATGACATTCAAAGAACTCGCCGGTAATGTCAATCGCGCGGGTGGTCCCGTCGTAGGACGCGCTGCCATAAGCGGCAAGCAAGCCGGCCCGGCATTCGCCCTCTTAATCGTAGATGTCGAAGTAGATCCTGACACGGGCAAAGTAGATATCTTGCGAGCGACCATTGTTCAGGACGCTGGCAAAGCCATTTATCCCGGCTATGTAGAAGGGCAGATGCAGGGCGGCGTAGTACAGGGAATCGGATGGGCATTGAACGAGGAATTTGTGTACAACGACCAGGGGGTAATGGTCAACGCCTCTTTCCTGGATTATCGGATGCCTACAACACTCGACCTCCCCATGATAGAAACCGTCATCGTAGAAGTGCCCAACCCGGGCCATCCTTATGGCGTGCGGGGCGTGGGCGAAGTGCCCATTGTCCCACCCCCAGCCGCAGTTGCCAATGCAATTTACCGCGCTGTTGGCATACGGTTAAACGAACTGCCGATGTCGCCATCGCGAGTCCTGAAAGCACTATGGGAAGCAGATGGCAGCCATGGTCAGGCAGCGGACTGAGCAGATAGGAGAACACAATGGACTGGTTTTCCCAATACGGATTTCTCGGTGCCCTGCTCCTCTCGGGCATCGTTCTCGGTGCAATCCCCGTCGTACTGCCCTTAATCATATCCCCTCGCGCGCGCGGTCGCAAAAGCCGCGAGACCTACGAATGCGGCATGGACACAATCGGCAGCGCCTGGGTGCGCTTCGACATTGCCTATTATCTATTTGCACTCATCTTTGTCGCGTTTGAAGTCGATGTACTGTATATTCTACCCATCGCCGTAATCTACGATTCAGGCACCTACGTCTGGCGCGACTTCATCGAACTCACAATATTCGTCGGCATTCTTTTTCTCGCCATCATCTACGCCTGGAGCAAAGGCGTTTTGCATTGGAGAAGTCGATAATGGCACAAATAGAACTCCCTCTCGTGAAAAGCGATCCCAAAAACATTGAAGAACTGCGCGAAGAGGTCGGTCCCCTGGTACACATGGACCTGCTGGAAAACCTGCTCAATCACGCCCGGTCTCGATCCCTGTGGCCCCTCACATTTGGCCTGGCCTGTTGCGCCATCGAAATGATGGCCGCAGGCGCGTCGCGCTTTGACCTCGACCGCATTGGCGCGGGTGTCTTTCGCCCGAGTGCGCGACAAGCCGATGTCATGATTCTCGCAGGCACAATCTCCCGCAAAATGGCACCAGCCATCAAAACGCTCTGGGATCAGATGCCCTCGCCAAAATGGTCCATAGCCATGGGGGGTTGTACCATTGATGGCGGTCCCTTTAAGTATCCCGGACAATATGCCATTGTCGAAGGCGCAGACAAAATTGTGCCAGTTGATGTGTACGTACCGGGTTGCCCCCCGCGTCCCGAAGCGCTCTTTGCGGCACTGTTCAAACTCGAAGAAAAAATCCGAGCCGGAAAGAAATTCAATAAATGATCGCCGACAAACTCTCTTTGCTCGTACTCGACGCGACCGAGGTCGAATACAATGCGCGTGGCTTTCATGTACAACACACCGCTTCAGCCGACACGCTCCCTCAGATCGCAGATGCCTTCCTGTCCGAAAATTTTCACCTCGAAATGATAACCTGTCAGGATCGACGTGAAAACGACAATACTTTTCGTCTGATTTACCAGTTTAACCAATACGGCATTCCCCAACGGCATATCATCCACGCCGACATAGCACCCGATACAGCCGCACCCAGTATTGCCACAACCTTTCCCGCCGCCGACTGGTACGAACGCGAAATTTTCGACATGTATGGCGTCAGCTTTGAAGGCCATCCCGATTTGAAACGCATCTTAATGGAAGAAGACTATTTTGGTCATCCCCTGCTCAAAGACTTCGTCGATCCCCCCAATCCCTATCGCAGCGAGGACGACGCGTCATGAATCGATTTGAGGTCGAACAAGATCCAAAAAGTCGAGATACCTATTATCTCAACATGGGGCCTCAACATCCCTCTACACACGGCGTCATGCGGATCAAATTACATCTGGATGGCGAACGGATAATTTCAGCAGAACCCATCATCGGATATGGGCATCGCGCACACGAAAAAATGGCCGAAAACCGCGACTACATCCAGTTTTTGCCCAACCCCAGTCGCGTAGATTACCTCGGCGGCATGATCTACAACATAGGCTACTGCCAGGCCGTAGAGCGCGCGATGGACATCGAAGTGCCAGAACGCGCCGAATACATTCGCATCATCTGCAATGAACTCAACCGCATCTCCAGCCACCTGCTCTGGCTGGGCACCTTCTTGATGGACCTGGGTGCATTTACCCCATTTCTCTACGCCTTTGACGACCGCGAAAAAATCCTCGACATCCTGGACCGCATCACCGGATCGCGCCTCACCTATTGTTACGCGCGATTTGGCGGCGTCATTCTCGACATCGACGATATATTCCTCGACAACGTCTCCAACTTTTGCACCTACTTTGTCGAACGCTTAAAAGAATACGAAAGACTCGTCATCGGCAACGTCATCTTCCGCGAACGCACCATCGGCGTCGGCATCTTCGCGCCCGACCTCGTTCAAAAATACGCCATAACAGGTCCCTGCCTGCGCGCCATGGGCCACGAACACGATGTCCGCAAAGACGAACCTTACGGCATCTACGACCGCTTTGACTTTGACGTACCCACACAAACAGAAGGCGACTGCTTTGCCCGCACACTCGTTCGCGTGGAAGAAATGCGCCAGAGCATTCGCATCATCGAACAAGCCGTAAGCGACACGCCCGACGGTCTCTTTCTCGCAACCCGGGTGCCCAGACGCATCCGCCCGCCCGAAGGCGACTATTACTTCTGTGTTGAATCACCCCGTGGCAACTTTGGCATGTACATCGCAAGCGACGGCAGCGACATTCCCTTTCGCCTCAAATTGCGAACCCCATCGTTCTCACACATCTCGACCATGCCCGCCGTCATGGCCGGCACCATGCTCGCAGATGCCGTGGCAATCCTCGGTAGCATCGACATTGTCGTTCCCGAAATAGACAGATAACGCACTTATGAAAACAGACGTCATCCAACTCTTTGAAAACCCCTATCTCGCGCTCGGTGTAACCATTGCCGTCATCATGGCCTATTTGAGCGTCAACGCCATCATGTTGATCTGGCTCGAACGCAAACTCAGCGCGCGCATACAGCGCCGCATTGGCCCGCAACGCGGACCCTTTGGCCTGATGCAGCAAATTTTTGACATGGGCAAATTGCTCAGCAAAGAACTCCTCACACCCGAACACGCCAACAAACTGCTCTATGTCATTGCGCCCATCCTGGTCTTTGCACCCGTGGTCGCCCTCTCGTCCCTCTTTCCCATAACGAGCACCTACATATTCCACGACTTCAACATCGCCATTGTCCTGATCCTCGCCATCAGCGGCATCAACGTAATCGGCATATTCTTAGCAGGCTGGGGATCCAATAACAAATACGCCCTGCTCGGTGCCGTGCGCTCAGTCGCGCAAAATATCTCCTACGAAATCCCCCTCATCCTATCGGTCATCCCCATCGTCATGATAACCCGCACCATGTCGCTCTACGACATCACCCTCGCACAGGAAACCTATCCCTTTATACTGGTACAGCCCATTGCCCTGATCATCTTTATCATATCAGCCACAGCCGAAACCAATCGCGCCCCCTTCGACATCCCCGAAGCGGAATCCGAACTCGTCGCCGGATTCCACACCGAATATTCCGGCATGCGCTTTGGGCTATTCTTCTTTGCCGAATACTCCAACATGATCTTTGCATGCGCATTGGCAACCGTGCTCTTCCTGGGGGGATGGCGCGGGCCTCTCTTGCCAGACGCCGTATGGTTCTTCATCAAAGTCTATGCACTCATCGTCCTCATGATGTGGTTCCGCTGGACTTTTCCACGGCTCCGTTTTGACCAACTCATGAAATTCGCCTGGGTGGTACTCGTCCCCCTCTCGCTGATCAACCTGCTAATCACAACACTCATCTTGAAAATCGTATAGAACTTTCAGCTCACAGGAAAATCCCATGGCACTTATCAAAGAAATCCTCGACGGCACCAAAACGCTCCTGACCGGCATGAAAGTCACACTGGACAACTTTCGCAAACCGCCCGTCACCTCGCAATATCCAATGGAAAAAATCGAGATGTCGGAAGCGTTTCGCAATGTCATCGTCCTCATCGAAAAAGAAGACATCGGCTCGCACGACTGCATCGACTGCAAACTCTGTGAGCGCGTGTGTCCCTCCTTCTGCATTTACCTCGACGGGGAACGCCCCGAAGGTTTAAGGCGCAAACGCTCGACCAAATTTGAAGTCGATTTTGCCCTTTGCAGCGACTGCGGACTGTGCTTAGACGTATGCCCCACAGACACCCTGGGATACAGCAAAGTCCACGACGAAGCCGGATACAATCGCAGCGACTTTCTCTACGACTTACTCGAACCCTGGGCAGACAAAGAAGAAGCCGCGCGCGAACGCCTGAAAGAAATCGAAGCCGAACAAGCAGCAGAACGCGCCAAAAAAACCGCAGCAAGAAAAGCGAAAAAGGTGAGACGGAAGAAGTAAACGGAGAACAACAATGCTCGAGCAGGCTGTCATCTACACATTTGTAGCCCTCGTCCTCATCGGTGGAGGCCTGGCGGCATTTTCTCGCCAGATACTCTACGCCATCATTGGTCTGGGTATCAGCCTCCTGGGGCTGGCGGGACTATTTCTCAACCTCGGCAGTCCATTTGTCGCGGCAATGCAAGTACTCATCTACATTGGCGGCATAACCGTTGCCATTGTATTTGCCATGATGCTCTCAATAGCCATGTCCATTCGCCCGCCCGATCCCGACAACCGAAAACTCGGCTTCGCCATTGCCTGTGCCGTCATCTTTTTTGGCGCAGTCGCCCATCTAATCCGCGGCGCGCAATTCCAACAAATCGCGCCCCAGACATCTGAAAAAGCCTGGTCTGTGGGCGCATTGGGCCATGCATTGCTCACGCATTACAACGTCGTCTTTGAAACCCTCTCCCTCGTTTTGCTCCTGGCCATCATCGGTGCCATCTTGATCGCTCGCAAGGCTTTGCCAAAGGAAAATTCGTGACCCTCGAATCTTATCTTCTCGTGGGCGCTGCCCTGTTTTCACTCGGTTTGATCGGCGCACTATCCCACCGCAACCTCATAGCCCTGCTCATCGGCATCGAACTCATGATGAATGCCGCCAGCTTAAACCTGATGGCCTTTAACCGGTTTGTCGTCACCGATCCAACGACCGGCCAGATCTTCGTTCTCATCATCATTGGGCTGGCAGCCGCCGAAGTCGCTATCTTTTTATCGATCATCCTGCGCATCTATCGGGCGTATCACGAGATAGATGCGGAAAAACTCACCAAACTGAGCGGTTGATGGACACTCTCTCACTCATACTTTTAACCACAATCTCCCCTCTGGCGTGTTTTGCCATCGCCATCATCTTTCTCATACAACAACCCAAAGCCGCTCAGGGATTGGTCCTATTCGGCAGCGCGGTATCCCTCTTGAGCGCCATCGCCCTCCTCGTACAGGGACCTGTTGAACCCCTGCGATTTTTGTGGTTTCAAAGCGGTGCAATACAACTCCAATTTGGCTTCATCCTCGACGGTCCAAGCCTCATGTTTGGCGTTGTCGTCGCCTTCATCACCGCCTGCATCATGCTCTATTCAATCGGCTACATGGCGCACGATCTGAGCAAAACGCGCTATTTCGCAATGCTCAGTTTCTTTGCCTGGTCCATGCTCAGCTTTGTCTATGCTGTCGATCTCTTGCAATCTTTCATCTTTTGGGAACTCGTCGGCCTGTCTTCGTTCTTCCTCATCGGTTTCTGGTTTGAAAAACCCGAAGCAGCCGGGGCTGCGCGCAAAGCCTTTCTCATGACCCGCGTGGGCGACGTCGGCCTCTTCATCGGCATTTTGCTCATCCTCCAACTCGTTTCAAACTTCGATATCCCCGCCCTCTTAGACCCTCAAACTGGCCTCTCAACACAGATATCGCCCAACCTGCTCAACGCAATCGCGCTACTCATCTTCATCGGCATCATGGGCAAAAGCGCGCAATTCCCCTTGCACACCTGGCTACCCGACGCCATGGAAGGTCCCACCCCGGTCAGCGCCCTGTTGCACTCTGCCACCATGGTCGCCGCGGGCGTCTTTCTCATGATCCGCCTGCACCCGCTCTTTATGGCGGCGCAAGACACAGCACTCATCGTCCTGAGCATCGCCACCTTCACCGCAATCCTCGCATCGACCATTGCAATGGTCGATACCGACATCAAAAAAGTACTCGCCTATTCGTCTATCAGCCAACTCGGCTTCATGCTCATGGCACTCGCTGCTGGCAGCCTCTTCGCAGGCGTATTTCACCTGATCACCCACGCCTTTTTCAAAGCCCTGCTCTTCCTCTGCTCGGGCATTTATATTCACGCCTACCACACCAACAGCATGGCCGAAATTGGTCGCAGTGGAGGCCGCCGCCTCAAAGCGGCGACCCTTGGCCTCCTCATCGGTGGCGCTGCCCTATCGGGCGTTCCTCCACTGGCGGGATTCTGGAGCAAAGAAGAAATTTTTGCCCAACTGGGTCACAATGGCTTCAACATCTACATGGCCGGTGCATTTCTCGCGGCCTTTCTCACGGCCTATTACACATTCCGCATGATTTTCCTCATCACAAAACCCGATCAGGCACCTGCCACCGACCACAGCCATCCCGAACCCCTGAACATGAAAGTCCCCGTCTTGCTCCTCACCCTGGGCGCAATCGCACTCGGCTTTTTTGGCGCCAGCATCGCCGAGGGCCTGGGCCTCACAACACAGCACCACAGCGTCATCTTGATGATACCCACCGTAGGCGTCGTCATCCTCGGCATCCTGATCGCCTATTTCGACTATGGACGCGACAACGCGCCGCGCACGGGATTCATCAGCAAAATCGCACCCCTCAACACCCTGTTCACAAACAAATGGTACATTGACGACATCTACCACGTCACCATCGTCGCCATCACCCACGCGCTATCTCGCATCTTGCATTGGACTGAAAACCACGTCCTCGACGGAAATTACGACCGCTTTGGCCTCGGCATCTTGCGCACAGGCGCAAAATCAACCCGCGTACAGGGCGGCTGGATGCAACTTTACCTGGGCTGGGCAATCATCTTATTGGCCGTTGTCGCGCTTTATCTGGGATTGCGATAAAATATGCCACTTCTCTCATCCATACTTCTCACTCCTGTCATCACGCTCATCATCCTTTTGCTCATGCCCCAAAGGGCCGTGCGGGGCATCCGGCTGATATGCGCCCTCAGCGGCTTATTGACCTGTGTGTTGAGCCTGCAACTCTGGATGAGCTATGATCCCACAACCGGCGGTATTCAATTTGAAGAAATAATCCCCTGGGTCGCAGCCATTGGCATCTCCTATCACCTCGGCGTTGACGGATTTGGCGTCATCCTCGTCATGCTCAACGCCATCGTCTATTTCACTGGGGTGCTCACCATGTGGGACCTCGAAGTGCGCGTAAAAGAATATTTCGCCTTCATGGTACTCCTCGTCATCGGCGTCTTCGGCGTCTTCATGTCGCTGGATCTCTTCTTCTTTTTCTTCTTTTACGAAATCGCTGTCGTCCCCATGTATCCCCTCATCCTGATATGGGGCAGCGGCAACAGAGCTTATGCCGGCATGAAACTCATGCTCTTCCTCCTCGCCGGCAGCGCGCTCCTCTTTCCCGGCTTACTCGCCATCTATCACCACGCGGGCCTCAACACCTTTGACATCATTGCCCTGTCCGCACACACATTCGATCCCCAATTCCAAATATTTGTCTATCCCTTCATCTACATTGGCTTTGGCGTCTTAGCCGGCCTGTTCCCCTTCCACGGCTGGTCGCCCACAGGCCACGTTGCCGCGCCATCTGCGGTATCCATGCTACACGCGGGCGTCCTGATGAAACTCGGCGCATTTGGCATACTCACAGTCGGCATTCGCCTGCTACCCGAAGGCGCTGCGTACTGGGCACCGACCTTTGTGGTATTGGCCGTCATCGGAATCATCTACGGAGCTTATGTCGCCATGCGACAGACCGACTTCAAATTTGTCATCGGCTTCTCATCTGTATCTCACATGGGCATCGTCCTCCTCGGCCTCAACCTCGCAATCCTCGGCCAGGTCGCTGCAACCGACGCCCTCAACGGCGCAGTCTTCCAGATGTTTGCCCACGGCATCATGACCGCCCTGTTTTTCAGCACCGCGGGATATATCTACGACAAATCCCACTCCAAAACCATCGGCGACTTTGGCGGTCTTGGCGTGCAGATGCCCCGCGCAGTCTCCATCTTCATCGTCGCGGGCCTGTGTGGTGCCGGTTTGCCCGGCCTGGCGAGCTTTTGGGCCGAATTACTCGTCTTCCTCGCAGCCCTGAAGACGTACCCCATCGCAGGCGTCATCGTCATCCTCGGTCTCGTACTCACCGCGGTTTACATTTTGCGCGTCTTCAACCTGGCCTTTTTTGGCGCACCAAATCCGAAATGGGAAAATCTGAAAGCACAGGACATGTCTGGCCTGCACCTGATACCGCGCGCCATACTGATCGCCGTACTCGTAATCTTCGGCTTTGTACCCCGCCTCATGCTCGACCTGATCAACAGCACAACCATAGCTTTCTTGGGTAATTTCTAACATGGAAAACGCTATCCTCTTCGCACCAGAACTTATTTGCCTGCTCATGGGCCTCGTGCTCTTTTTTGCCACAGTGCTCAACTGGTCCTATCGCACAACTCGGGGCATTGCCATTGCATCCGGCATAGCGATGATCGCCGCCTGTCTCTGGACTCTACCCCTTGAAGGCGAACCCTTCTTCCCGGGCATATACGCGGTTGACTTCTTCTCCCAATTGATCAAAACAGCACTCGCAGTTGGATTCCTATTTGTCGTCATCGCCAGCGCCAACCCCCTCACCGTTGACCGCAATGGTTGGCTCGAGGTCCCCCTCTTCTTCATCTTTTCCACACTCGGCATGATGATGATGGTCAGCGCGACCGAACTCCTCACCCTCTATGTCGCCATGGAACTGGCTGCCTACCCCGTCTATATCGTCGTTGCCCTTCACCGCAATACCGACATCGGCGGGGAAAGCGCCACCAAATACATGGTACAGGGCATGGCAGCCTCGGCCATCTCGCTCTACGGCATGAGCTTTCTCTTTGGCACATTTGGCTCCACCTACTTCTCTGCCATCAGCATCCCACACGCCGCCGCGCAGCCCATCTTCTACCTGGGCCTGTTGCTCACACTCGCCGGCTTCTTCTTCAAACTCGGCGCATTCCCCTTCCACTTTTGGGCACCCGACACGTATGAAATCGCGCCCCATCCCATCATCACATTCATCGCCACCGTTTCCAAAATCGCCGCCATCGGCATCCTCTGCCGCCTGTTATCCCTCGCCATGCCCGGTGGCTGGGAATCGGGCCACGCCCAAACCGCGCTCATGTGGGCAAGCGTCATCGCAATGAGCCTGGGCAACCTGGCCGCACTCGCGCAAAAAGACCTCAAACGCCTGCTCGGATATTCCACAGTCGCCCACGCCGGTTACGTGCTCCTCGCCCTTCAAACCTTCGCCGAATGGGGTCTTACCGCTGCCCTCTTTTACGCCATTGGCTACTTTGCCATGTCCTTTGCGTGCTTCCTCGTCATCTGTGAAGTTGGTCGCAGCGAAGACCGCATCACCATCGACTCCGTATCTGGCCTTTACAAACGCGCGCCATTCCTCTCCTTCACCTTGCTCATCGGCCTGTTTGGCCTCATTGGCCTCCCTCCCACTGTGGGTTTTGTCGGCAAATGGTTCCTCTTTTCTGCCGCCCTCCAGCGCGGACAATTCTATCTCGTCCTCATCGCAGCCATCAACGCCGCGATCGCCCTGTATTATTATCTCCTCATCATCCGCCAACTCTACTGGGTAGAACCCACCACACAGAACACCATCAAACCCACGCCCCTCATCGCCGTCACCGCAATGGCGACCATCATCCTCGTAATCGCAATGGGCACGGTCCCTGGACCCTTCTGGGACATGGCCGCACGCGCTGCTCGCGCATTGATCAGTTGATGTTTTAAGAAAAATATTCACCAAAATTAAATTTGTCTTATATTCTGTTACGCAATCATTCAACTAAAAGGAGATATGGCAATGGAAACGATTGCCAAAAATAAAAACGCCACTGCTAAACAGGATCAACCAAAAGGAGATATAGCAATGGACGCTGACACCACAAATAACAACACTGAACAGAGCCAACGGATAACAACCCTTGAGACAAATTTGGAATTTATCAAAGAACAGCTTTCAGATGTGAAACAGGACTTAAAAGACCTCAAGCAAGGGCAAGAAAATATTGAAGCGCGTCTCAATACCCGGATTGACGATTTGATAAAATGGTATGTCCCCACAACGGTTGTTGCGCTATTGGCTTTTGCTGCTATCATGAAATATCTGTAAAATGGAATCATAGACATTAACCACAAAAAAGAACCCGCAACCACCGAACGATTGCGGGTTCTTTTTTTTCGTGCAAATTCGCTTTCACACATCCGATGATTTTGTCATCATGCAGACTCAAGGCATCGGCTTGTACGGAAATGACGAATGATGCACATTGATACGCAACTTGCCATTCTCGTCCTTAAAATAGCCAAACGTGAACTCCACCTTGGCTTCTTTTTCGGTATTCGCGTCTGTAAAATAGTAATTACCCATGGCAATGGCCGAGTCGCCGTTAATAATAATATCAGCGTTCTCAAATCGGACTTTGCTCCACGGCTGGATAGCAAAACCGCGATCTTCAGGTACAATACCAGTCACAAAATAAGATATAGCCTCTTCTTTTGTTAAACGAAATTGTTTTTCTGACGCCTTCGTAGGCTTAAACAGAACCTCGCCTTCATCATAACCATATAACGTATTGACGGTCTCTTCGGCCAATGCCTTATAGTCCTTTTTTTGCGTATATGCTTCACCGATAGCGACAATTGCTTCGCCCCAAATTTTTTGGGCCTCCATAACCTCTCTCTCAACAATACCATTATCCTTCATAACATCCTCTGCATATCCCGTCGCCACAACCACCAGCGTTGCCAATATTGCCAATTGAATCTTCATTTTTTGCCCCTCCTATTTAAGCAATCGTATCCGATTGCATCGCATTATTTCTTTCTCTTGTATTC
>VXRD01000168.1 GCA_009838845.1 Gemmatimonadota bacterium
CACCGGGAATAATTCTATTCATTTCGGGACAACTAAAATATACCTTCAATAGATCACAGTCCACTTTTAAAAAAATCAGTATATATATCTTTGAAAGGGCGAAAAGTAACACTATTATCTGATTGATTTTCTACTTATCTTTGCACAATATAAAGAGATAACTGACCGACAAGGGCTACGCATGCTGGGCGAAGCGTAGAGAAGTTGAAGAACTGCACAGCAGGTCATCCCTCGCTCGATAGGCTCAAAATGATCGCCAATCATTCAATATATTGAGGATTGTTGCAAATGTTATTAAAAAAAGGGCTTTTGTTTACTATCACCCTTGCATTACTGGCTTTCGCGGGTCAAGCCTCTGCTGGCCCCAATGCCAATGCGACGGTGTCGCTTGATCTGATCTCCGATGGTGGAGCAGGTAATCAAATAGATAATCGCGTTACTTCAGGCACAGTCTCTGGACAGGGCACAAAAATTGCCGTTGAAGTCTTCGCAAAAGGTGTGACCACACCTCTCGCTGGTATAGTCATCATATTTGAATTTGATGCTTCTGTTTTGAAACTTGATAAAGTCGAGAACAGTGCGTTTCCGTTTGCTATTCCAGAACCGACGGGCGTAAATTTCGCAACGACTACACCTGTCACATTGCCATCGTCTGGTTTTATAGGACGCGCCGAGTTTTCTACCGTAGCAGATATTACGGGTAAAGAGTTTACGCTTGGCATTAAGGCGGTGACACTCGCTCAGAGCTCGGCATCGAGCGATGTAATCACAACGACAAATGTCATATCGTTTAACGAGCCTACAAGTGGCGAATTTGCCGGCATGCAACTCCACCTCGACACACAAATTGAAACACCCGCTGCACAAAACAACGCGCTAACCATTCCCGAACAAAAAGCTGGCGATACAATTCAACTTCAACTCTTTGTTCCAATGGCCGCAGGCAAACAAACCTATGGTTACGAAATAGAACTCGATCTGCCAGGCAAGACATTTTCCAACTACATCGGTAGTATATCGGGCAAGGATTTTACCGATGCAGCCCTATTCCCAACACCGGGTAGTCCTATCCTGTCTGCGCTATTGCTCTCTACCCCTGCTGTGCCTGCCACTGGTTATCTCGGTCAGATTGACTTGCAAGTGACCAATACCCTTGAAGCAGAGACAACGCTCATCGTCAAAACCGCTTCAATGGCAGATCTCAATAGGCACCAGGACCCCTTAGATGTGTCCAACGCCATGATCTCTATCCATATTTCTTATCCGGGCGATTTCGATGGCGACCGCGATGTTGACTTTTCCGATTATCTCACCTTCATTAGCGTATTCGGATTATCGTCATCGGATGCCAATTACGATGCCCGTATGGATATGAACGACGATGGTATCATTAACTTTGCGGATTTTCTCATCTTTGCTGGCGTTTTTGGCACTACACACTCATAGCCACCATCTACATTACAGGGAACAAATCTACGATGCAGAACAAAGGGAAAGACGCAAAATGAACATCTCGCTCACATCAACAGAGCAAAGCTCTGGTGAACTGGCAAAAGACAAATTGGCAAATGCGATAGAGGCAATACGGCACGACGGCTATGTCATCATCGAGCAGGTGGTGGATCACGCGATCCTCGACGCCCTCAAAACGCGCATGGATGAAGACTCTGCAAAACTGATTGAAGCACAAAAATGGGGTGGCGCAGGTGGCGTACAGGGTCATTTACAGCAAGGACCCCCACCATTTGACCCATACCTATCCCCGGACATCCTCGCCAATCCCTATGCCGTTCAGATCTCACGAGAAATGCTGGGAACAGAATTTTACTGCTGCTTTTACAACGGGAACACCAATACCCCAAACAGCACCTTCCAACCCCTTCATGCTGACGGCGTTCACCTCTGGGGAGAGCAAAACCGCCCCCATCCAGCAACCCAACTCATCATCAACATCTTTCCCCAGGACACATCTGACAAAAACGGATCGACACAAATCTGGCCAGGCTCACACCTCGACATGCGCCCGGTAACAGACGAAACAGAAGCCGACCGTCGCTCCTTTTCACCACCCATTCAGGCCACCTTGCAAAAAGGCGACATCCTGATCCGCGATTCGCGCCTCTGGCATCGCGGCGTACCAAATCCATCTGATCACAACCGCCACATGATCGCAGTTGTTTACAACATTGGCTGGCTGGTCAGACGACGAACACTCTTCTTTGATAAAAGCAGTGAAAAAATATTCAAAGCAAGCGGCGTTGATCCCAATGCCAAATTCATCGCCCCCCCGTTCGAATACCTGTTTGAAATGGCGTGCCAAAAAATAGAAAACGACCCCATGCGCGGCGTCTAATCCACTTCATCCTTGCTCGGCATCACTGCCCAATCGGTACGCAGTTCGGCAGCGAGGTCAGCCGGTGGTTGCATGAACCGCTTAACCCGGACACTGGCTTTGGCCTGGCGTCTTGGTCCGGCCAGCCTCCAGGCGTTGTAGTGAAATTTGCCTTCGGGTTGCATCACGCGGACATTCAACGTACGGCGTGGCTTCCGGGTCTGGTTCATGCCAGCGCAGTGCAGACAGGCCGCATTGACCACCAGCAGATCACCGGGATCGCCGATAACCTGAACTCTATTGCCGTAGTAATTTGGGTTGGAATCCGGCACCTCGGGATCTTCGCCAGCCTTAAAGCGATGAGTGCCCGGTATCACAGAAGTCGCACCGTTTTCCGCCGTGTACCCGTCAATTAAAAAAAAGAACCACAGCCCCCTGTGCTTGCCATTGGCGGTAAGGCCGGGGCGAAAATCGCGATGGATGCCTTCAGACTGCTCTCCGGGGTTGTAGCGTTGGGTATTGGCGACAAGGTCAGAGAAGTGATAGGTACCCAGGGCAGGCTCGCAGATCGCGTGAACAGTATCGTGGTCGAGCAATTCTATCGCCGCATCACCCCACAAGAAACAGGCACGGGCGTTGGGATTCAGATCAAATTTGCGAGTCCCGTACCTGTCGCCGATCTTCACTTCAGACAGCTTCATCCCGCCACGCCAGGCGGCAATATAGTCATCGGCGGCACGCTGGGCAATGTCGCGCAAAGGGTTGAGGTACTCAGGTGCGATCTGGTTCCGTATAATGGTATAGCCGTCGCGGTCGAGATTGGCGAGGTGTTCGTCCAGTTCGCTATCGCTGAGGGGATGGACCGGTCGCATGAGCTGATCTCCTATCTCAGTCTGCCTGCTTTTGTTGATTTCGCAAAATCTCGTCGAGAAGTGGCAGCCCTTTGAGCCGCGCTTTCCAGTTTCGAGGCTGTTTTTCGGCAAGACTCATAATGCCTTTGTTGTATTTGAACCCCTCGCTGGTCACATTCTCAATAATCGGATGCCAACTATCCCCCGTGCGATCTCTCACAACCCCGACAGAGGGACCTCTAACCCGTTTGATCTTCCTGTCATTCTCATCAAACCTGAGCGCTTTCAGGTATTCCTCCGGAACATTCGCAAGTCCCTTGAGTGCAATAGCCGCGTTTGTCCCAAATATCGCATGGATATTCTTTACCGTAGTCCCATCTGCAAACACACCGGGTTTATAACGCTCATCCGCCTGATTCCGTTTCTCCACATAACCAGGTCCCATCGTCACCGCGAAAGCACAACTCTTCACAGTCACACCGTCGATCTTGACAACGCCATTTTGAGCTTTGTGTGGTCCAAGCAACACCGCAGTACTGCCATTCTCACAATATAGATTCTTTGCCGTAATATCATGCACCCCGCCGTTATGCCCGCCGGCACCCGTCTCCAGTCTAAAAGTCACCCCACCGCCAATGGCTTCGAGATTTTCAAAATGGATGGTCTCCCCCGCATGCATCTGAACCAAACCGTATCCCGGGCTGGTATTCGTGCTTCTCAGATTTTTCACCAGACCATCGGTGGGCCTGAAGACGCCCCCACTCTCCACATCCCTATCCCTGGACGGCGTAAAGATAAATGCAGAATAAGTGGTAAAACTATCCCTAACGTCAATATCGGAGAGCAGGAAATTTTTGACCTTCCTGCAGTTGACGATCCGTATGCCTTCCCCCGCCACACTTCCGCGATCTGAATAATCGACAATAAACTTGCCGCCCAGCCCGCGAATACTGACATTCTCTATGGATTCGGCATTCCTCCCTGTACCCAATCCAAAAACAATGGTCTTCGTACCTTTGGGCCAATAGGGTTTGATAACCGTGTCTTTCTCGATCAACAGGTGCACATTGGACTTCAAGTTGATGCCCCCAAAACGATAAACCCCTTTCGGAACAATCAGGCGTCCACCACCTTTTGCTGAAACCTCATCTATCGCTTTTTGCAATCGCTCACTCTGATTGCTCTCAGCCCCATCATCAACCAGTCCGAAATCCGTCTTCAGATTCATAGTCAAACCATTTGGATCCATCGTTTCTACGTATGCCCCCTCCGCAACCGCGGTCATTACAAACACGGTTATCATCAACAATATGGTCTTCATGGTTTTCCCCCTCATTGACGTGCAACATAAACATAGTAGGCGCCGCAGATGGGCTGGTTGCGCTCGTCGTCGAACCAGGTGTGCAAAAGCGTGGGACCCGGCTCCAGATCCACGGTAAACACAACACCCTGGTCGTCTGGCTCAGCGGGCCTGGTGTAAAAGCGTCCACCGATCAGCACACGCGCTCTGGCAATCGGCAGCGCAATTCCCGCTTCCAATTCACCGTCGGTCAATTGAGCCGCCTGGCAAGCCTCTCTCAGCTTGAGGCCGCTCTCTCTCGGCCAGCGCCGCAATTCAAAAGTGTACTTGCCAGCGGCTTCAACCATCAGGTGCCAGTAACTGTTCTTCCGCACGGCCGTCCTCACCTGCCGCTGCTGATCCACAAAGACATCCCTCCACTCGCAGGCCGATAGCGTCATCGGATTCTCGGCCTCACTGCCGATGGTAATCCGCTGCACTTGATTGGCGACCGGTTCCACTTCACGCCACCAGGCATTTAGGTAATCCCGCATCTGCCGGACAATATCAGGGTGCTGATCGGCAACGTCGAGATTCTGTTCGGGGTCGCTATCCAAATCATACAGTGCCGTTCCTTCAAGCAAGCGCCACCGTTTCCAGAGCACAGCAGCACCCTCGCGTCTTATGAACGAAGGGCTGTCGGGTGTCGGGTAGTCCAGCTCCCCGGGCATACGGCTGTAATTCACCGTCAACATGCGATCTTCCGGCACCTGCTCCGCACCCCGAAAAACCGGAGATAGGCTAATCCCATCCAAACGCAATTCGGCCGGCGGTTCCAGCCCACAAAACTCGATCAAAGTCGGCAAAATATCCTGCGCCTGAGTCAGTCCCTCAATCTCCCGGGGTTCGCCCAGATCACCATTTGGCCAATGTAAGAAAAACGGTACCCGGTGCCCACCTTCCCAAAGCTCACACTTTTTACCCCGCATCCCGGCATTGTAATAGACAGAACCAAAAGTACTGCCATTATCAGTCATAAAAATCAGGATTGTATTCCTATCTACATCCTGTTCTTGCAGAAAGCGCCGAAGCGCACCGACCTGAGTATCCAAATTTCGAATCATAGCGAGAAAGCGAATGATATTCGCTCGCAAATTTTCGGGAAGTGCAGGCAACTGGTGTTCATCCTCTGCAAATGCCGCCTCAATGGCCTCGCGATCTTCGGCAGGCACAAAAAGTGGGGCGTGTGGGGCATTGGTCGGCAGGAAAGTGAAAAAGGGTTCTGAAGCCGCGATCCGTGCTTGCATCCACGCTTTTGCCGCTTCGAAAAAGACCTCCGTACAGTATCCTTCCTGTCGCACGCGAGATCCATTGTGACAATATACATCGTCGAAGTAATCGTTCTCCCAGTAGTCGGGCACAGAACTGATATGAGAGGATGGAAACCAGAGACTTTCCTCAAAACCGCGGTCCTGAGGACGGTACGGATAGTTGTCGCCCAGATGCCATTTGCCAAACACACCAGTTCGATAACCGTTCGACCGAAAAATATCGGCCATGGTCGGCAAATCTGGTCTCAGAAGCGAGCGTCCGCTACTCACGTTTACAGCGCCATTGCGTGCCGCATCAAGTCCGCTCAGCAATTGGCCGCGAGTAGGCGTACACATGGGCGCAACGTGAAAATCCATCAGCCGAATACTTTCTCCGTGCAAGCTGTCCAGATTCGGCGTTCGGGCAACGGGATTGCCGTGACAGCCCAGATCGCCATACCCCTGGTCGTCGGTAATGATCAAAATCACATTGGGTTGTGAGGGTTTCATCTGTCTCTTTCTTTATTGATCGGGTTTCGCCAAACAGCTTGAACCCAAAATCGGACACCCGGTTCTACTTCCACACAATGGGCATCCAAACCGTCATTTCACTTTGCCCCCGATTGCACCATGAATAATAGGGAACGAATTGGGTTTGAATGGTTTTCCACTCTGGTTTGACCAGCGTCCGATACATGCCTTCTTTTTTATCTCTGCGCAAGACAACATTGCCGCTTATCGTCGTCAGACCGCCCAGAAATTCCGGCTGGTATTCTGCTTTTAAGTCTAAAGAGATCGGCAGATACACGTCCAGAATATCCGTGTTTTCCGGAAGGTCGGGCGATTCAATGCAGTACACCACAGGGCCACGTTTAATCGCTGCCTGATTGCGGGTTTCTTCAATACGTGGATGGCCTTCAATCAGAGTAATATCCATCGGCATTTCCAGTGCAACAACATCACCCGCTTTCCAGGCAAGTTCAATTCTGGCAAAAGTTCCAGGTACCGCTTCAACACCAGCATCTCTCCCGTTGATCGTAATTCTGGTGCCTACCGCCCATTCGGGAATGCGCAGCAGCATTTCAAAGGGCTTGTCCTTGCATTCCTCTATCGTGATTTTCACTGCGCCATCCCACGGATACTGGGAATCCTGTTTCAGCCTGATCTTCGATCCGTCCAGCATCTGGGCATCCATTTTATTCCCCCCGTACAGAACGACCGCAACACCGTTCTCCGTCAGGCTGTATGCCCATCCAGACGACCTGGCAATGGTTCGGACAATATTGGGCGGA
This sequence comes from Gemmatimonadota bacterium, assembly GCA_009838845.1. Classification (NCBI taxonomy): domain Bacteria; kingdom Pseudomonadati; phylum Gemmatimonadota; species Gemmatimonadota bacterium. The sequence continues at coordinate 7,065 of VXRD01000168.1, forward strand.
CAGCAAAAACACTTGATATAGGGCAACCGAACAGCCGTCTCCGTAGGCGTCCTTGAATAATCACGCCCTTCATGGTTCATACGAAGCGGGTTGGCGTAGAAATAGTGCATGCCATCACTGCTGATGCCAGAAAGCGCACTGTTATATAAAACCAATTCCACAACATCGGCATATTTGCTTTCGCCCTTCAAACTCAGCATACGCCAGTTGAACATGGCATTGCCGATATTCGCACACGTCTCATTATAAGCCGTCGAATTGGGCATCATATATTCGTCAATAAATGCTTCATGGACAAAATCCACCCGAGAAGATGCGCCGTGATGCGCCTGTCCGACAGCGCCTGTTACATACATCTTCTTATCGGTCACATTTGCCCACAGCCGCTCAAGAGCGTCTATCAGGGCCTGCTCTCCAGTTTCTGCATACACATCCGCAACGCCAGCATAGAGGTACATAGCCAGAACTGCGTGACCAACGGCCTCCGTCTCCTCGCGAATAGGAACCCGATCCTGACACATATCGCCTTCGAACCTCGGGTTGACAGTCGGAGCCTGCACGGGACCGTCTCCCCTCATGTTGACAAATATCTCGGCCAGCTCGAGATAACGCGCATCTCTGGCCGTTCGATAAAGCTCTACCAATCCCATAATCTGAGAGGGATTAAAACCAAAACGCGCCAGTTCCTTTGGACGGGGTTGAAAAACCCCATACAGATAGTCTGCATGTTTAACAGCGATATCCAGGAAGTTGGTTTTCCCAGTTACGCGATAATGAATACATGCACTGGTCAACAAATGACCACTGTTGTAAAGTTCGTGGTACTGGCGATTGGAAAACCGATCGAACCCATTGATGGTAACGTGGGTCGATAGATAGCCATCGTCTTCCTGAGCCTTTCCGATGATCTCGATAATCTCATCCAGTTCCTCAACAATCTTCTCATCCTTATTGACCCCATAGACATACATGGCGGACTCCATCCACTTGTAGAAATCGCCATCGTGCCACCAGTGGCCCTTATGCTCGCCTTCCTTGAGACCAGCAGCAATTTTAAAATTATTGTAGCCATGCCCGATATCGCCTTTGAGCAACGTGCCCATATAGGGCACCATCACCTCTTCACATAACCGATATTTGTCCGCCCAAAATCCATCCGTCCACTGGCAGTCGCCAATGTTGATACTCTTGAGCACAACATGTGGGCTTTCCGCGTTATTGACGATGCCCTGCGGTTGGATTCGCTTTCCCATAAGAATTATCCCGGTATTGTTAAAACAATGTTCCGCATCCTCAATACGGATGCGTCCGCACTGGCAGAGGATCGCGCGCTTTGATGATGCGTTCCATCAGTTCGTCTTTCAACTGGCGCTTGACCTGCTCCCTGCCAGCATCATCCCACAGATTGACAAATTCGTTGGGGTCAGATTCGAGATCGTACAATTCGCCATACCCCTTCCCAACGTAGTAGCTGTAGCGCCATTTCAGCGACCGAAGTGTACATACACTGGGTTCTTGCGGGACGCCGGTCTGGGCAATATCCGGATTCTCTATCCCATCGACATACGAATCGATAAAAGCCGCATCGTACCCGGTAGCGGTGCTCTCGGTAGTCAGCGCAGACACCTGGGATCGTCCCTGCACACCAGACGGTAGTATTACACCGGCCAGGTCAGATAGTGTCGGAAAGATATCTATGGACTGCACAATATTGCCCAACCGCTTACCTTGCTGCAAACGAGAACCCCAGTTGTAAATCATCGGCACACTGGCACTTTGCTCATAATGCACAAAGCCTTTGTACCAGTCGAAATGATCGCCGAGCAGGTCGCCGTGATCTGAGGTGAAGACGATAATCGTATTTTCCCGGATTCCCAGGTCATCAAGCGTTTTGAGAATACGCCCCACCGAGTCATCGATCAATGTAACCTCACCGTAATACTGGGTCCGAGCGGCAGCCACGTTCTCATTTTGCTTGCTACGGGCCAGCGCGCGTTTGCGAACAGGTTCCGGTTTGTCATCCAATTCACCTTCTCGGCGAATGGGCGCGGGCATATCAGCCTCATTGTACATCTCCCGATAAGGCGAAGGTGGATTGTAACTGTGATGCGGATCGACAAAAGAGCAAAACGCAAAGAATGGATCACCGCTCTGGTGGCAGTCCTGAATAAACCGGATGGTATGGTCTGCCGACCAGGTACTATTGTGCAATTCCAACGGAATTTCATGATCCGGCTTGCCAGCGTGTTCTGGATAATTTTCCTTGATCCAATACGCTTGTTCGCCACGGCGACCATCGTCCCCAATATGAAATTCCTGAAATCCATAATAAGGCTCAGACCACGTATCCATACGAGGTATCGTATGCACAAAAGGCGGCCGGTCAAAGTGACACTGAAAATGAAATTTCCCTGCGCCTCCCGTCCGATAGCCCTGCTCCATAAAAGTCTGCGCCATGGTGATTTCATCCAGCGGCAGATCCACACCGCAATGTCGCACCCCATGTGCCTGTGGGTACCGACCCGTAAAGATCGACGCCCGGGCTGGCATACAGATCGGGTGCTGGGTCCAGCACTGCTCACACAACACACCGTCCGCCGCCAGACGGTCAATATTCGGCGTTTGAATAACCGGATCACCGTAACAACCAAGCGCAGCCTTGCGATGCTGATCAGTCATAATGAACAATACATTGGGGCTGGAAGGGTGCAGGCCCGATGATTCGCGTTCTTTCAAAACAGTTTCACCTTTCAATGAACAATAATCAGGTCTTTTTCAGATCTTCCCTGGCCATTTGCTCCCTTTCTCGACGCATCGCCTCACCCAATCCACTTTTGTAATAGTATTCCGGTGGCCACCAGTGCTCTGTCTGTCGCATGTTTGGAGCATCGTAGTCCTGACTCAAGTCGCAGTCGAACCGAGCCAGAATACTGTGCTTCCCAACGCCTGTAAAGTGACAAAGCCCCCACGTGATCCCACGTCCGTTATCGGTATTGGTAAACGCATCCGGCACATAAGGCCCCGGGGCGATGGGCATCAGGCTGACGGTAGAAGCAATCTCGAAATTGATTCCATCTGGGGCAAACTGAATCGTATTGTGCTCATTCCCATGTCGAATCGCAAGCGCGGCAATTCCTCCCTTGAAGGGAAACAGACCCGTTTCATGTCCCGAATTCAACACGGGATTGAGCGGACATTTTTCAAAGGGTCCCAGCGGATCGTCGGCAATGGCCAATCCCTGTAACCGGATGTTTTGCTTCTGTGCTGCGTTCATATCCGATTTATAGTACAGGTAGATTCGACCTTTGTACACCAGTGGATAGGGGTCGTGAATAGAGAACTGATCCCAGGACCCTTTTGGGCCATTGGGAATCACGACCTCCTGTGTCGGTGTCCAGGGCCCATTCGGCGAATCCGCATAGGAGATCGACACAGGACAATCATCGCCACGCGTACCCGACATCTCCAGAAAGCTCTGATAGTAGAGATAATATCTGCCCTTCCAAACGAGAATGTCGGGCGTGGAAACAGACCGCCATCCGGGGTGCGGTTTGGCAGGTCGTGGCACCGCAACGCCCTGTTCTTCCCACACAAAACCATCTTCACTCGTAGCATACCAGATCTCTGACAGATCCCAGTCAGTCGATGGAATCGATTCCGCACCTCGTCCCGGACCCTGCGGAGGCGCATCCGTACTTCGCCGCGTGTACCATACGTAATACTTGCCGTCGGCTTTGATTACCTTGCTCGGGTCATGCCTCGTAAGCCTGCCATCTCCTCCCCGGTAATCCAGCCCTTCAAGCTCCGTGTACCGAAACTGGGAATACAACTCATTCCACCATGTAGAAGGCTCACTGTAGTTCGCAAAGAGCCGGTCCATCGCGCGGCTCAAAGGCAGATCCGGTCTTTCTCTTGGCATGACGTACGGAAAAAACGCCGCGCCTTTGTTCTTCTCATCGTTCACAGGTATCTCCATTTAATAAATCAGCCGGCCTTTGCGTAATGCAGGCTCATTGTAGCGCGCCATCTGGGCAATCAACTCAGCTTTAAAGTTCTCCGCAATCTCTTTGTATTCGGGATCGGAATATACATTGACCAGCTCATCCGGGTCCTTATGCAGATCGTACAACCAGGGATCATCAACCTGTGAGAGAACCAGTTTATAACGTCGGTTAACGGCCATAATGGTCTGCGATGTTGAAGTAGTCATATAGACAATACGATCGTCATCTACCACCTTTTCATCACCGAGAAATGCCGCAGCATCATTTAACCCGTGGGCATTTGGAATCTCCTCCTCAATCCCCATAATGCCCAGAATCGTCGGACCGAAATCAACCGTCGTATAGGCGGTATTCACAACTTTCCCCGGAGCGATCTTTCCAGGCCAGCGAATCACAAACGGAATCTTTGCACTGCCCTCGTAGGGCATCCCCTTGTTGTGGCGTCTATGTTCGCCCATCAGGTCGCCATGATCGGCGGTAAAAATCACAATCGTATTCTGATCCAGCCCTCCGGCTTCCAGATCTGCCAGAATGCGCCCCACATTATCGTCAATGCATTTGACCATACCAAAATACCTCTGCATCTGTCTCTGATTCAGTTCACGAGCCGTATTCCTGTCTCCAAACCGGTGCCATTTCGGCATTTTCTCCACGGGAAAATCCATCGTGCGCGGATTTTGAAAAACCATGTCTTTGTACATCGTGTCGTAGGGCGCGCGAACCGTGTTTGGCCCGTGCGGATCCGGTATAGAGACCATAATGCAAAAGGGTTGATTCTGATCGCGCTCAATAATTTCCAGGGTGCGGGTAGTCAACCAATCAGTTGTAAACGATTTTTCGTCGGCACCATCTACTCTGCTGGCAGGCCCACCCCTGTTGTTCCTCGCCGCAACATAGGGCGTGCCGTCCTCTTTCAGCCCGAGTTTCTTCCAGTGACCGCGGTTCCACATATACCGATTGTCCTCAAAACCGAATTTGTGCTCTGGCTCAAAACCGGGCTTGGCTTCTCCACCCAGATGCCACTTGCCGAGATATGAGGTGGCATAGCCCTGATTTTTGAGCACCTCGGCAAAAGTGATCAACCCCTCTTTCAGGGGGATATCGTTTTTATACACATCGGTGGCAATCGGATAAAGACCGGAAACAAAAGATGCACGCGAAGGCGAGCAAACAGGCGACGACGAATAATAACTGTCGCAAATAGCGCCGTCCCGGGCGAGCGAATCAATATGAGGCGTATCTACTTTAACACCCGGCCCCCAGACAAAAGCCTGATCTTCCGTCATCAAATCGCGATAACAACCCAACGTGCGAAAATTGTGTTCATCGGTGTGAATAATCAGCAGATTCGGTTTACTCATTTCATTCTCCCTTGCTCAAATTGGGCCAGCCACCCATCTTACCGCCTTTTCCACCAGATAGATATTCATCAACCATGATTCACCTGCGTCTCGGAAGGCTCCGGTTCATCCTCTGCTTCGAGCAATTCCGCAATGCTTTGGCGCCCGCTGTAATAGGGCGGCTCGATAAGGGCACGGTGGAGTGGTGAAAGTTCATCTGCGAAGGACTCATATTCGTCCGGCTCATACTTTCTTCCATAGGCCATACATGCCGGAATATAGCGGTAAAGAAGCGTGCGTCGCTCGTGTGAAGCCTTCCAGGGCAGGGCACCGTGCATCAGTGCTTCGGTGAAGATAATCGCAGATCCCGCCCTGACCGGAATATGACGTACGTTATCCATCGCGGCTTCCAGGCGACGGATTTCTCTTGGACAGGAATAGTTGGACTTATGGCTTCCTGGAAGGCACGCAAATCCGCCATCACCCGGATTTACATCGGCGAGCTGATAGCACACTGCTGTGAGACCATTCCACATCCTGCCATCCTGAAACCGGTAGAAGGAGTGATGCCGCATGGGGGCCCCGCCTCCGTGGAAGACGTGGCCTTCATTGCCTGCCGTCATCGTAATTCCATTGGCATTCGAATACCGAAAATCATCACCCAGAAAGTCAACCATATAGCGCAGAATCCCGGGATGAATCAGCAAGTCCCGAAACGGCTCGCACCACGGCTTCGGCCAGTTCAGAAAACCCTTCATATCCCCTCGACCGTGTTCGCCAGCCAGGGCGTCCGAGGCCTTCCCGCCGTGACGGTCAGCCGCTCCGGACAGACTGTCATGATTGCGAATGCGGATATACTCGCGATTGTGATCGATCGCTTCGTTCATCGCATGCACCTGTTCGGGCGTCAGCACATCTTCCACGACCAGATAGCCATTCAGATCGAACAGGTACTTTTCCTGATCTGTCATCATCGGGTTATCTCCCTATGGGCACTCTTCCGGCGTACTTCCCGGCTTACCTGCGCATCAAAACGATACAGGCGCTAAATGACCAGCATCCATCTGCGTAACCGGTGGTTTTGAAGGCTCAATCGGACGAATAATCTTTCGCCGTGCAGGCGTTAATCTCGCCACCAACTCATCGGAGTATTCATACCCCAAACGATCTCGGGTCCAAAAAGACGAATACCGATAAATCAATGCGCGGCGCTCCCCTTCATTGGTCCTCACGCTGGCACCGTGAATAAGGGCATCTGTAAACACCACGGCATCTCCCGCCTTGAGATGCACCTCCTTGAGAAGGGGAGCCATATCACCAGGCTCGAGAACATAATCCTTCCTGCCCTGCCTTTTCTGATGCACCAGCGGATTTGGAATATTGGACTTATGGGACCCGGGAACGACCAGTGTCCCACCATCCCCTGGACCAATATCATTCAGTGCCAGGAGAATGTTCAAATTGCCACAGAAAAATTTATTGTCGTGATATTCAAAACTCGTGCGATACATCTTATTGTGACCGCCAGCATGCAACCTCACATGGCTCCCTTGATGGATGATCGGAAGAAAATTCATCCAAATATGCAAACCGTGGTTATCCACGTACCGCTTGACAAACTCGATCCAGTTGGGATTATCGATCAACGCCTCAAAACACGAACCCCCTTCGATAACATTCCTGAAACTCACACTGTGACTATTGGTATTTTCATTCTTCACAACATGAACATTGCCCAACCATTCCTCACCAGCGTCGCTCAAAACAAGCCATTCATCAACCTTCTCATTGATCTCGGCAATGAGTTCTGGCTGCACAGCATTCTTTAAAATGAGAAAACCCTCAAGATCAAATCGATAATCATCCCATTCATTCGGTGTCGATATCATATTCCCATCCCTTCTTTAAAATCATGCAGTCACAGATTGAACAGGCGGTCTTATCGGCACAACGGGCCGCACAATTTTTCTGCGCTCGGGTGTAAGCCTGGCGAGCAATTCTTCTGACGGCTCAAAACCAGTAGCATTTTTCATCCAAAATGCAGTATATCGATAGATCAGTATCCTGCGCTCGCCGTCATTGGTCCGCACACTGGCACCGTGTGTACAGGCATCGGTAAAAATAACAGCGTCGCCTGCATTGAGGTGCATTTCCTTTAAATAGGGCGTCAGTTTCGTCTGCTCAACCACATTCTTATGTCGCCCATTCTCCTGCTCAAAAACCAGAGGATTAACCACATTGCATTTATGCGATCCAGGCACAATCATAGTACCGCCATCTCCTGGACCAATATCGTTCAGCGCGAGCAAAACATTGAAATTGCCACAATAGAAATTATCGTTATGATAGCGAAAACTGGTGCGATAACTCTTGTTGTGCCCGCCAGAATGAACAGGTACATAGCTGCCTTTCCGACTGACAGACAAATGGTTAGCCCAGATGTATAACCCATCATTATCGACATAGCGCTTCACGTACTCGAGCCAGTTGGAATTATCGATCAACGCCTCAAAAGCTGGTCCACCCTCAATAATATTGGCAAACTTGATATCGGGGCCCTTTACGGGTTCGGGATCGCTACCGCGAACATGGCCGATCCATTTGTGTCCAGCCTCGTGTAAACGAACCCAGTGATCGACCGTCTCATTAATCTCCGCAATCAACTCTGGAGAAACAACATCCTTCAGAACGAGATATCCTTGGAGATCAAAAAGATAGTCCTCCCATTCAGTAGGTGTAGAAGTCATATCTTCTCCTTTCGCCGCAAACTCACATGAAACACTGAAGCCCCCAGCGTGCCCAGATCCCAACCGAAACCACTGAGGGCAATTGTACTGCTGTAACGACTCCTATGTCGCTTCAAATCGTGCCATACAATTTCCCTATTATTCACAGTACAGCTTCGCCACGGCAATCGCATCCTCTTCCCAACAGGTATAAAACAAATACAACTGACCATCAAAATATTCGGCTTTTTCACATAGGATTCCTTAATCTCTTTCATTGTTGCGCAACAGTGCGTTCGTACTCCATATCATAATACGGATTGGGTTCGTTGGGAATAATGGCTTTTGTATCGCGTTGCCAATTTTTGAGATCCTTCAAAAGTTCAGCGGCTTTTTCGGTGTGACGTGTGGCAAGGTCATTTTTTTCACCAATATCACGAGCAATATTGTAAAGTTCCACACTCCCGGTATCAAATCGCTCAATCAGTTTCCAATCGCCTTTGCGGATGGCTCCCGAAGGCACAGTACGCCAACCCGTACCTCGACCCGCGCGACCACCCCGCAAGGGCGTGATATTTTGGCAATCAGATCCTCCAAGATACAGAGGAAAGTGCCAGTACAGGGTATCGCGTTTAAGGGATGTTGCGCCAGAAAAGAGAGGAACCAGACTTTCACCATCAACAGGTTGGTGCTCAGGAAGTGTACCAGAGGTGACTTCAGTTAGGGTAGGCATAAAGTCGATACCGTAGATCGGCACATCGCATGTTGTGCCCGCAGGAATGACACCAGGCCAACGCATGCAGGTAGATACGCGGATACCGCCTTCGTAAAGCGCGCCTTTGCCACCGCGTAACGGATCCATATTGGTGTATTTGGCTATGCCACCATGATCGGCTGAGAAGATGACAAGCGTGTTGTCTGCAAGGCAGAGATCGTCAAGCGTTTGCATCACGCGACCCACGCTTTCATCAACGCTTTCAACCATAGCCCCATAAGGCGGGTTGGGATGCTCGGCTTTCTCGTAGGCGGCAATTTTATCAGCTTTGGCTAAAATGGGGGCATGCAGTGCCCAGTGGGCGAGATAAAGAAAAAAAGGGCCATCCCGATTGTCTTGAATAAATTGAACAGCTTCGTCGGTGAGCCGATCTGTGAGATACTCACCTTCGGGACCATCGCGCATAGCAGGATTTTTATAAGGACTAAAATGGCGTCCCATGCGCTGGTGACCACCAACGTTGTGATCAAAGCCTTTAGATATGGGTCCCGCTTCAGGATCATTGCCAAGCTGCCATTTGCCGATAGCACCACAAGTGTATCCCGTAGATTTGAGCACTTGCGGTATGCAAGTGACATCGGGCTTGAGGGCTATTGGATGATTAGAAGGAAAGTGTTCTAAATCGGCATCGCGAGCAGGCGTTATCAATTTCATCAGACGAACATCGCCTTTAGATGCACCACCAGGTGTATAGATCTCATGACGCGGTGTGTACATGCCCGACATAATACTGGCACGGGAAGGTGCGCAATTAGGTCCACAAGAATACGTCTGCGGAAAAATCATGCCACCGTGAGCAAGGCGATCAATATTCGGCGTCTCATGCGTCTTACAACCCAGAAAGCCAACATCGCGCCATCCCATGTCTGATATGATGATAAAGACGATATTAGGCGATGTCATACGGATCTCCTTATAAGCTGCCTACCAGCCGCCCATCTTACCGCCTTTTCCACCATATAACCCAGTGAATCTGTCTTTTCGGGGTGTGCACTAAAACAAAACACACGGCCTTTTTCAAACTGCGTGCGGACAATAGCTGAAGTGCCTGGCATAACGCCTTCAGGCGCACCTTTTTTTGCGATCTCAGTGCGGTATAGAGCAAGACTTTCGTAATCGGGGACGAATGGATCATCCAATTCGCGGCGTCCCAGCAGTGGTCCCTGACCATAGAAAATCTGAAGGGTTTTCTCCTCAATCCCAAAAAACGCCTGGGCAGCCGAAGACAATTCAATCGTCACAATGCCAGTGCCTCGCGCCCAGTGTTCTCGGTCTATCACCATTGCATCTATCAAGTCGAGAGACCACGGGTAGTCATTGGTCGCAAGATAGGCTCCGGCACAGATCCCGATAAAACCGCCTCCCTCTTTTACAAATTCCCGCACCGCTTCTCGTCCCTTTGATTCCAGGGCACGCCCCTGCTTTCCTCCGCTACCACCGGGTTGGATGAGAACATCTACCTCCGAGAGCCCACCCTGACGAATTGCCAGAGCGTCCATCCTGACGATCTCGAAAACCGGCTTTCCCTTTGCCTTGCCGAGAACATCGAGAAGATCCACGCGACTTGGACCTGCGCCTTCGCCCTCATATACAGCGATCCGAATACGGGTATTTTTTATTTTCTTTTCACTCATGTTGAGTGATCTCGGCAACTGTGTGTTAGAGGCTGTCGCATCGGGGTGGTGCCACTTTCAGTCCTTGAAATCGGGATGACAAATAAGCACGCGCCATAGCTTTGATTCTGTTTTCACTCCTGCCTCAGCGTCTCAACCGGGTTCCTGCATGCGGCTTTCCAAGCCTGAAAACTCGCCGTACTCAAAGCGATAGACATGACGGCGATAGTGCCTAATGCAAATGGCCACAACTCTACATCGATACGATAGGCGAATCTCTGAAGCCAGTGATTGATAATATAATAAGCAAAAGGCCAGGCGATGAAATTGGCGAGGAAGACGGGTTTGAGAAAGTCTTTGGACAGCAGTATGACAACGCTGGATATAGGCGCACCCAGAACCTTTCGAATGCCGATTTCTCTGGTGCGCTGTTGAGTTGAAAAGGAGATAAGGCCAAACAAACCTAGGCAACCCACAAAAATAGCGAGTCCAAAAAAAATGGAAAAGATAAGCCCTTGACGTTTTTCAGCACGGTATTGATGAGCGAAATCTTCATCGAGAAAAAAGTAGTCAAAAGGCTTGTCAGGGATCAATTTTGCCCACGTTGTTTTTAATTTCGTCAAGGTATTCAACAAGCCATCAGAACGGACTTTGACAGTGAAATACGAAAAATGGCTGGGGTCAAAATAAAACAGATAAGGTTCTATCGGATTGTGCAAAGACACATAGTGGAAATTTTTCACAACGCCAATCAAGTGCCTATTGGATCTGGTGTTGAAAGTTTTGCCAAGTGCTTCTTCAGGTGTGCCCCATTCAAAATAGGCGACGGCTTTTTCATTGAGTAGAAAGGCTGTGTTTTGATCCGTTTCGATGTCGCGTGAAAATCCTCTGCCCGATATCAAGGTTAGCCCTAGCGTTTCGAGATAATCTTCATCAATGCTCTGTATGCGAATGCCCTTCAGGACTTCCTCGCCCGATGACATTCTGACACGGATGTTCCGAAAGTTGAAGAAACGCCCTGGGACAGTCGCCGATGTGGAGACAGTTAGAACATTGGGAAGTTTTGTGAATTCGGCTTTAATGGTTGTGTAACGCTGCAGAACATCCGGATCCTTCTTGAAATTAATTACCACAACATGATCTTTGTCAAAACCGAGGGTTTGAGACTGCATATAGTTGATTTGCGTGTACACAGCGGTGGTGACAATCAGGAGTGTAATCGAAATGATAAATTGGAAGGTCACAAGTCCTTTCCGAATCCATATTCCTTTCTGTCCCGACTTGAGACTGCCTTTCAAGACCTCGACGGGTTTAAAACTGGAAAGTACAAATGCAGGATAGCTACCTGAAAATACGCCGACCCCCAGAGCGATCCCAATTAAGCTAAGAAAGAGAGGAGGATTCTGGAAAATATCCAGCGTCAAATTCTGCTCCGCCAGGTCGTTCAGAAATGGAAGGCTGAGCGCAATGAGCACGACAGACAGACAGATCGTTGCAGCAGTCATCAGGAGCGCCTCGCCCAAAAATTGTGCGATTAATTGTCCTCGATAGGCACCCACGACCTTTCGCATTCCCACTTCTCGTGCGCGATCAACAGCACGCGCCGTGGCCAGATTCACAAAATTAATACACGCAATCAACAGAATCAGAAAGGCAATCGCCAGAGACCCATAAATGTATACGATGTCGCTCTGGGGGGCGATATTGTGAATCACATTCGAATAGAGATAAATGTCCTTTAAGGGTTGAAGGTGGTGTACAAATCGAATTTTAAACTGTTCTTCATCGGCTGCGCCGTATTGTTGAGTAATCCCTTGAATTTGGGCCTCCATCTCATCGTAAGAGGCCGATTCGTGGAGTAAAATATAGGTATGCCAGCCCAAATTTGGCCACCGCATCCATCGCTCCATAAACGACGCCTGCGTATGGTTAAGGGTTTCAAACGAGATCAGAAAATCAAACGTAAAGTGGGAGTTCTGAGGTATAGGAGCCAGGATGCCGGTGACTATAAACTGAAGCGTATCCTGAACCGTCAGAATCTGATTCATAGGATCTGTGTCTCCGAAATATTTCTGGCTCACCGCTTCTGTTAACACGATAGAAAAGGGCTCTTTCAGGGCTGTTTCAGAATCTCCTTGAATAAGTGGAAAAGAAAAAACCTTGAATATAGATGCATCTGCCACAAAGCCATGAGGCTCATAGGCACTTACCTTCTCGCTTCTTATAAATAGGTCGTTTCCATTAACGGCCTGTACATCATGGAAACGCACAGCCTGTTCAACAGCAGGATAATTTTGCAACAGAGTGGGTGCGAGTAGCCCAGATGTGGTTCCATAATAACCTGTAGGACTGCTGGCGTAGTGCCATTCGAGCGTCGCTCGATAAATCCGGTCGACATTGGCATGGTAGGCATCATAGCTCAATTCATATCGAACAAACAGGAGAATTGCCAGGCTACAGGCAATGCCAATTGTCAACCCCAATACGTTGATGGTAGAGTAAGCTTTATGTCGGAGTAGATTTCTGATGGCAACGGTCAAATAACTCCTAAACATAATTGTTTTCCTTTGATGGGCGAAGATCGGCAATAAGAGCGTAAGTTTTTCCTGAGTTTGACATCTACATCAAGCCTTTTTAGTTATTCGGTCGTTTTTCCTTTTTTTCTTTTTTTTTGGAACGGGCTGAACACCGTCAACGGGAAAAAGCGTTACTTGTTGAGATTGGTTCATTTAATTCCTCCAAATTCATTGTACCTTATTTAGTTTTGCCACGGCAATCGCATCCTCTTCCCAGCAGGTATAAAACAAATACAACTGACCATCTTCTTTGAACGCATAAGAATCGTGCACCACATCGCCTTCCCAATCCTCCTCGGCGCGAATCATCTCTTCGGGGGGATAACTCGTCTGCCACGCCTGCCAATCGCCCGCGCTCAAATCCACAGTCGAACGCATAATATATTCCGGCTCCTCCCATTTTCGGCTGTAAAACACCTCCAGCGTCTCACCATCCTCCATCACCCGCACACATCCGTGGCGCAATCCCAAACCCCCATTGGGAAGATGATCGCCCGCCAACCCATCGGCGACGAGATCATCCTCAATAGGCGACGATTCAGCGGACACCCACAGAGGATCGCTCGTATTCCAACCCACTGGCGCATCCCACGGACATTCGGGAACAGCCGGCTTCAAAAAAAATCCGCGCTGTGCAAAACCGTACCAATCGCCATGATAGGTAAACACGCGCAAATAATTTCGATCCGCAAATTTCAACCGCTTCAATCCATGGCCTTCTTCCCCACCTACTTCAGGACGGTTAAAATTCAACCCGTATTTCGACGTCGCCACAAATGAACGCTGGCCATCATTGCTGCTCCCGTGAACCACCATAATAAAATGCCGATTATCCTCATCCACAACCACCTCGGGAGACGACACATGCCCCTTCAACACAATACCATCCACCACATCAATCGTCTCAGTCTCATTGCCCAGCCGCAAATCAAAAACCCCGCGCCCTGGAAAACGCGGATCATCCAACCGACCGGCATTAAAAATCGTCCACTCTGCCAAATCCACCCGATCTGACCACGCCATGTGAATACTCGTCCCGTGATGCGACGCAAAATAGAGATAGTAATTCGCATCCGGATGTGCCCGATCTTCCGCAGGCACCCAATCGGGAATCCGCACCACCGTGGGAAACATCGCGTCGCCGCGCAATCTCGGCCGGTTGGGATCTGCCCCAATCCTGAGCCGCCGCATATCACTTCCATCGACAATCGGCCTGCCGTGCAATTTCTCAACCCGATAAGTCACTTCACCCATACACTCCTCCATATTTAACGGCGTTCATTTAGTGGCGTCCAACCGCGCCCCGGGGCGTGAACCTTCTTTCTATCCCACTCTTTTCGCAACGTGGCAAAAGCCCCGGGATCTCGCACCTCTCGCTCGGGATTTTGCGTATCCTGAATCACGAAATACGCCTCACCCGGATGGCACGCCATCGTCACCGGCTCGCGCTCTGGCATATAATCTTCGGGCACCTCGCCGATATTGCTCGGCACGCCAAAATCCTGATATCGCAAATCCATACTCCACCGCACAATATCGGTCTTGTTTTCAAACGAAGCATGCGGCGTCAGATTCGTCAAAAACAAAACCGACCCTGCCGACATCTCCACTGGTATCGCGCCCTCGGGAACACTTTCAGGTGCAATTTCCAAAAAGCCCGCGTGTCCACCCGTATAATGTCGGATAATCCCCTTATCCTGCACCTTCGGAATCACCCACAAACACCCATTATCCAGTGTCGCATCCACCAGCGGTACCCAGCACGTCACCATCAAATACTCGTAACAATGCGCCATTGAATAACCCGCATCCTGATGCCAGGGCACTTCCCCGCGCGAATAGCCCGGCACCTTGGGACGTATGCGATAGATCGACGTACCGACGATATCGGGACCAATAATATCCTCAATACACGCAATCAATGGCCGATGCCGCAACGCCTTCAAAATCCCCGGCCCGTGAAATCTCCCCGACCAGATCGACATCAACACCTTGTGAGCGGCCTCCGGGTTGTATCGGTTAAGCCTGGTCAGCCGCGTCTCAAATGGCTCCTCGGCAAAATCGCGATCCAGCTCGCCAGCGGCAATCAACTCATCGCACTTCTCCTGAACCGCGCCTGTCAACCCATCCTTCAGCAGTTGCAAATCGTCCGAAGAATAAATGGATTCTTTAACCACATAACCAAGCTCTTTGAACTGTCGAACTTCCTCTGCTGTAAGCCCCATAGATATTTCCTTTCCGATCACATCACCACTGGTTGCCGCCCGCCAATTGATGGCGGCTCCATAATCCGTCGCTGCTGATCTGTCACATTGGGATAATCGTCTGGATTGTAATAATTCTGTGCCCACGCCGAATGTCCCGGGCTAAATTTATACAGCAATGAACGGCGCTCGTGCTCGCCCTCCCATGGCATTGTTCCATGCACCAGTGCCTCTGTAAAAATGATCATATCCCCGGCTTCTGCTTCGGGCTGATGTACATAGTGCGCCGGTCGATCAAAATTGCGCACATCGCTGGGAATACTGACAAAATTGCTCTTATGCGACCCGGGAACACATGCAAAGCCGCCATCCCCTTTGCGCGCGGGCGCGAGATTATACGTAAACACCGTCAACCCATTGCGCATCACACCATCGTGGTATTTGTACCAATGATCGCCCGGCACACCCGCCTGCAATGATGGCCCTCCGTGCAATCGCCCGCGCCTCGCGCCCTTCTTCATAAAAATGCTATAATCGTGATCCACGCGAAACGTCGGTCCCAACAACTCAATCATATACGGCAACGCATTGGGGTGATCAAACAACGCCTGCGTCTCTGGACCCCACATCGAAACGCGACTCGTGCGGCGGTGCCCATCTTTTTCGTCGGCAGGATCAGCCCATACCTCATCAGCCAACTTATTCAGCGCATCCACCTCATCTGCGCTCAACACATCTTTAACAACCAAAAACCCCTGCAAATCAAATCGAAATTTCTCTTCTTTTGTCATACCCATGAAATCGCTCCTTTTGTGACTTTGAGATAATTCAGGACCGGCAACCGTTGTTTCACACAGCGTCAAGTTTCCTCTTCGTTGCGCTCGTCCAAAAAATCCATGATTTTCGGTGTGGCGACCTCAATGAAACGCCTGAGCGTATCTGCCAGAGCGTTGGCGAATTCATCGTTCAGTATATTACTGCCAAAATTAACCTCGACTCGTCCCCAACTGTTACGCTGTCTTAGCCTCTGGCCTTCGTGTATATCCAAATTATTCACGAAACTTTTCAATGACTTGCTCTTACCATAAGAAAGACCACCGATTTGCCCGTATTTGTTCTCGCCGTATCTGATTGCGACGAGTGCATTGCTACAGGATGCTGTCTTAGATGGATCGTCGAACGTCATTTCGACTTCGTAGCATAGGGACCCCCAGTTTCCCCAAGGCTGCTCCCGATACCATAAGTGATAGCAGCGATCATTTTTATTCTCTCTGCCTTTAACGGCCTTTCTGCTATTCTTTGTTGGTTTGATTTCGTCAGGCAAATCATCTATTGCCAGATCCCTAACTCTTTTGACAAAGGACGTAACGTCATAGTTTTTAATGTTCTGATCGGATTCAAGCACGTCAGAAACACCATCTTCACTTTGCGTAGAGCGTTTAGGCTGTGCTTCGGCTTTCCCTCTGCCTAAAAGCCAGTCTCTGATATCTTCTACTGCACGCTTCGCTTCGGGTGCGTTGATGCGTCCTAGCAGGTCGGCAATGTCATACAGACGAGCCTGGACGTAATCTGCATCCAGGTCCTGCCGCCCTGGATGTGCAACTTCATTACGCACATCTACGATTACCCACAACAGATTTCCGACCGTTTTATCACCCTTAAACACCTGACTAAAGACTGGTTGCCACTTCCTGATGACCAGGTTTGGAAAGTCGTTAATGTCAATCGCATCCTCAACGTTGCCGCTCCGATCCAGGTTTTGCAGGAATAGCTCGCGTTTCTCATATAGCGATTCGCTTATCGCATCTTCAACTCGCATGCCCTGAACCCGCTTCAAGCATCGGACGATGAACGGGCGCATCGCGTCGCGGTAAATGTCCAGCGCGTTAGAAAGCGCGTCCCGATTTGGACGATCCTTCATCATTGCAATATACCTTTAAGTGAAACTCTGTTTTGAATGCGCCTACAAGTGATGCTGTTGCCGAATTCCGGATTATGTCCCGATGCAACTAAACAGAGAGCTTACAGAGCCTAAATGCAAGCCACAAACAGCCATTTTTTTAACCGCAGACTCCCTCTTGATCAATTCGGCAACAGCATCACAAGTGGGGTAACTCCAACTTGTATTCACAATTCTTTTTATATAAAAATCCTTTTCGCGTTGTTCCAGAGCACTCAATGTAGCTCACAAATATGCTCTCTCAACCATTCGACAAGTTGCTCGCGGGAAACCTCTCCTGATGCGACGCCCAAAATAATTTGCTCTTGCATATCTACGGTAGCATCAATTCTATATTCATTGGAACGCAAGAATACTTCCATTGCGGCATGCCCCACCCGTTTATTCCCATCCACAAAGGGATGGTTCCGAATCAAAGAAAAACACAAGGCTGCCGCCTTTTCTATAACGGTAGGATAGAGATCCTGTCCTCCAAACGTCATAAAGGGTTGTGCGATAGCCGATTCCAGTCCGCTATGATCGCGCACTCCCATAGATCCACCACTTGTTTGAATAATACGCCTGTGAAGTGCTAAAACTGCATCTAAGCTGATATAATACATCAACTTAGCCTTTGGTAAAGTTCGCTATTTTTCTTCAGCACTTGTTCACAGATCTCCGCAAATCTGTGTTCTCGAAATACCCCATTTTGAAAAAAGTTAATCGTGTCATCTTTTATCTGACAATACACTCCAAAATCATCTGCCCTGAAACCCAAATGGTGGCCAATGACAATGCGTATGAGTTCAGGAACGACGTTAGCAGCTATATTGACGGTGTATCTTTCTGCCTGCTCGTCATCAAGCCCTTTCAACTCTGGTATCCGACCTGTGTGCATCAGGACATTACGCACCCGGTCAACATATTGAACGCGAGTCTTTTGCTCAGGTGTTGGCGACGGGTCTATAATCTCAAGTGATTGCAGGAGCGAAAATAATTTCTCTAACAAAGATGGGCCACGATCAATCTGACCATGTAGCAAATTTTTATATCGTTCCTCGTGATCCGGTTGAAGTTCCGTTTTTTTTGTAAGAAGATCGCTTATCTCATTTTTAAGTTTCTTACGGATAGGCTTGCTGACCTTTTCATAGACCATCTCATGCTGGTCGAGAATAATGTTAAGTGCCGTGCAGTATAACGCAGCACGGGATTGCAGGAGATTGGCGTTCATTGCTTCATTGTATAAGTGCAGGGCAATGTGCAAATTTTTGGATACCAGGCACTCCCTATTTTGCCAAGCAAGTGCTGCTGCAGGCAAGGTCTCAATTGGAACTACTGCATAGCAGTCACCATATATATCGGGTCTATACCTTTCCTGGTACTTTTCTGTAACTACGATTCTACCTGTCATAAAAGTGAGCAAATTGCATAGATCCCACAGTCCCCCATCGTCGGCCACCTTGTCGAGAAGAATACTTTTTTCTCCAGCCCCTTTCCAGGACACAGTTGCTGTGGCTTGCCAGGTACCTTTTTGTGCTGGCGAGCGTTGTAGCCCTGTTTCATTGAGGGTCCACATTGGAGGTTGAGGCAGTAGAGAAACCTTGTCATTGTAGTCATCTGTGAGACGTACTGTAAGGCTACCGATTTTATATTCTGACCATGGTACGTCAGGGCGTGATTCGTCTATATAGAGATTGAAGAGGTCAATTGTTTTCATACTTTATTCCCTCTGGATGACTGGCGTTGTGCCTGCGGCGTGGCGGCCAAAACCCTTCTGGATTGCGGCTTACACCATGCCGCAATGACGGCTTTCATCATCGCCTGATTTGCTGACCGCTGATCGCTACAAATTATTAACCGCGTAAACAGCTTTCTCTATCTGATCCTCTCCGACGGTTTTGACCTTGGCATCAGAACCGAGCAACAGGGCAATATCGCAAATATTATTTATATCTCGCGGAACACCATTGGACGCTTGATAGAGCGCGTCGAGCGCGTCCTCGTCGAACAAGGACCGATCGGCTCCCGCTTTTTCCAGACGTGTTTGCACATAAGACAGGGTTTCTTCGCGCTTGAGCGGTGCGAGGTGATATTGCCGCGCGACCTGTTGTCCCAATGCCTCAACGCCCGCGACCCGTTCCTCGAGACCTGCCTGTCCAACGAGGAGAAGGGTGAGAAAAAAACGCCCATTGCGTTGAAAGCTGAACAGAGATTGCAACGCTTCAAATGTATTGCCGTCTTCTATTGCATGGGCATCATCGACAATGACGACCGTATATTTGCCCGCATTGGCACTTTTGACAGCCTGAACCTCAAGTGCGCGTTGCAATTTTCCGTTCGATTGGTCCTCAACACCCAATTGCCCGAGCATATCCCGCAGAAAGTCTTCCGGCGAAAGACCGGGTCTATCCATAAGTGCGATTTTATACCTGTCAGATGACAGTTCCTGGATGAGCATGCGACTCACAACGGTTTTGCCACAGCCCGTGTCGCCCGTGAGCACGGCAGCCCCCAGGCGGTTATTGATCGCGTAAAACATTTGCAACAATGCTCTCTGGTGATCTCTCGAAGAATAAAAAAAACGCGGATCCGGCACATTTTCAAACGGCAATGCTGTCAGATTCCAATATTTATCGTACACGGTCTCAATCCTTTATTTTAAGTCCGACCATAGATTTTATGAACCTATCGGAATAGTGGTTTAATGCTGCTCATTGCACCTGTTTTATCGCAATCCAATATAGTTACCTCAAACGGTCTGTGTCAAGTAATCGGCAAAGCGATTTAAGTGTTTCCGGGCGTTTTAGACAACACAGAGACATTGACACAAAATACTTTGACGGAACGTATCCAAACCCTATATTTTGCTGCACTGCACTGGTAACACATCTGTTTTGACTTTCATTATGGAGATCTGTATGGCCTGGTGGCAATCCGTTTTGCTGGCCACTTACAGCCTCGTGTTTGCATTGCTGATGCTCGTAAGCCTGCATCGACACTTGATGGTACACCTTTACTATAAGCACCGTCGCAAACAACCCATTCCCCGCGGCACCTTTGATGAACTACCCTTTGTGACAGTGCAATTGCCCGTATTTAACGAACGCTATGTGGTCGAACGACTAATTCGCGCCGTCGCCAAAATGGATTATCCAACCGACCGCCTCGAAATTCAGGTTTTAGACGACTCGACCGATGAAACAACCGCAATTGCCAGGCAATGTGTTGATGAACTTCGACATTCGGGACTGAATATCGCGCTGATACACCGCAAAACGCGCACCGGGTATAAAGCCGGTGCGCTCGCAGAGGGATTGCGGGTTGCACGCGGTGAATTGATCGCAATTTTTGACGCCGATTTTCTGCCGCAACCAGACTTTTTGAACAAAACCATCCCGTATTTCGTCGAACCGCAAGTCGGCATGGTTCAGACGCGCTGGGGGCATCTGAATCGGGATTACTCCATTTTGACACGCGTACAGGCCATCTATCTCGACGGCCATTTTGTTATGGAACACGGTGCCCGAAGCCGCTCGGGCTTGTTTTTCAATTTTAACGGCACAGCAGGTGTCTGGCGTCGGGCTTGTATCGACGAAGCCGGTGGCTGGCAGCACGATACCCTGACCGAAGACCTCGACTTGAGCTATCGCGCGCAATTGGCGGGCTGGCGATTTGTATATCTCGCAGATACCGTAACGCCAGCCGAAATCCCCGTGGAAGTAAATGCCTGGAAATCACAGCAATTTCGGTGGGCAAAAGGCTCTGTTCAAACCGCCAAAAAAACACTGAAAACCCTGTTGCAAAGCCATCTCCCGTGGCGCGTAAAGGGCGAAGCCGCTTTTCATCTGGTAACCAATTTTGCATATTGTTTGATGGCAATGATCTCCATTCTCATTTTCCCCGCAATTGTTCTGCGGGAAGACCTCGGCTGGCTCAGAGTACTGATAATCGATTTTCCCCTCTTTGTAGGCGCGACGGGTGTGATCTCGAGATACTACATCCACTCGCAGCGGGAAATATATTCGGATTGGAAATCGCGCATCCTGTATTTGCCATTTGTACTCGCCCTGGGCATGGGGATTTCATTGAACAACGCGCGCGGAGTAATTCAAGCACTGCGAGGGCACGAGACCGCATTTAATCGCACCCCTAAATACCGCGTTATCGGCAGGAATGGAAATTGGTATCGCAAAAATTACGCCCTGAAAAAAAATATAACTGCATTTTTGGAAATTGGACTCGGTTTTTATTTGCTGGGTGCCATGGCGTATTCGATTGCGAAAGGGCTGTATTTCCCCGTGCCATTCCTTATTTTGTTTGCCTCTGGTTTTTTTTATGTGGGGGGAATGTCTTTATTCCAGGGCATTTGGGCGAAATTACATTCGCAAGCTATTGAAGTCGCAGAAGCAAACTAAAACAAAGGCGGAATGGGTATATGGCAATGAGACTCAACAATCCATACCTCTGGGCTTATACCGCAGCCATTCTGCTGCACATCCTGTTCCTGCTCCTGGAGAACCCGCTGTCTGCGATCATTGTACCGCCGGCAAAAAAAATACCCGCATCACCGCCTCTAACATTTGAATTTGTCGATGTACCTCAAAATCGAGACGATGCTCCGCCCGAAGAAACTTCATTGCTCGCAGAGCGCGATAATATCTCTCGCGATCAACAAACGGCTCCCTTGCCCGAAAGCCACTTGCCATTTTCCGATGGCATATCGCGGGCAAAGAATATAGAGGCGTCAGCACCGGGCAGGCCGCGCAGTGAGACACAAAGCACAGACCGTACACAGGAAACCACCGACAGCCCCTTTAGCTTTGTGGATGTGTTGCAGAAAAACCCCGAAGAAGCGCGAAAAGAGCGAGAACGCGCGGTGCTGGGCGGGGAATTGCCCCAATCGCGCATAGATATGGACAATAGCAAAACCCGCGCACTCGAACGCGGGGGATTGCAACTGAGCACGTATGCCTGGAATTTCGCGCCCTATATGAAATATCTCAAGCGACATATTGACCGTCATATATATCCGCCCCGCGCATTCGAGTTGGGTATGATCGATGGCATGACCAGGGTGAAATTCAGAATCTGGCGCGATGGTCGGCTCGAAGGCCCCGAATTGATCGACTATAAGGGCCATGACCTGTTGCGCGATACGAGCCTGAAGGCTGTTGAACTCTCGGCACCATTCAGGGCATTACCACCAGATTTCCCGGATGAGTACCTCGACATTACTGGTACTTTTGAATATTTAATTTTTGGAAAAGGTCAAAGGCGACAATAATATGGGCTGGGCACTATTTGAACAGGGTGGTCTCATGATGTATCCTCTGACCTTGTGCTCAGTACTGGCTTTGGGCATTGCAATTGAGCGCGGGTTTGCACTGCGCCGTCGCACCGTCATCCGGCCCGAAATTGTCAGTGTAATCGACAATATTCAAGGACCGGATGACATTGGATTGGCTTTAAACGTCTGTCGGCAGCACAAAGGGCCTTTCTCCGCGGTAATGCGCGCGGGGTTAGACAATCGCCATTTGTCCTTAGAAGAGGTCCGGGAAAGTATTCTGGATCAGGGCCGTCAGGAAATGGGCGTATTGCAAAAAGGACTGGTGGTACTGGAGACCGTAGCGGGAGTTTCGCCGCTTTTGGGACTTCTGGGCACTGTTCTGGGCATGATCAAAGTTTTTCAACAGGTTTCAGAAGTGGGCGTAGGACAAGCCAATCTCCTGGCAGGAGGCATTTCCGAAGCAATTCTAACGACTGCCGCCGGACTTTTTATTGCAATTCCATCACTCGTATTTTTCAATTTGTACAGCAGTCGATCAGAAAGCCTGATTTTGGAAATTGAGAAATACGCCAATACCCTTCTGAAAAAACTCCGGGGGTTTCAAGGCTCCGAAGGTAGATAGTGATGCGAATGCAAATGCCCCTCAAGCGCCGCCCTGCAATCAACGTGACCTCTTTGATCGACGTCCTGTTTTTATTGCTTACATTTTTTCTCGTAACCACGCAATTTATCGATCAATCCGCGCTCAAAGTCGAACTACCCGCCATGGAACACGCGGAAAAAACACAACACGCGAGGCGTTATATTCTCAATGTATCGGCAGATGGTCAAATGGCATTGGATGGTCAGATCGTCGATCAACCGGCATTGCGGGAATTATTAAAACAACACGTGGCGGAGATCGATGAAAGTGGGGGCCTGATTTTGCGAGCAGACCGCCAATTGCCTTATGGCGATGTGATGTCGATTCTGGACCTCGTCAGAGGTGTGGGAATCAGACGGATTACCAATGCCACAGCGGAACGAATAGACGAGAAAAGCGCGAATAGATGAATAGACGAATAGACGAATCCCGCCCAACCACCCAGAGCATGTGCTGACATGATATAAGCCAGTATTGTTACAAACTCCGTCGCTGATTCGCTGATTCGTAGATTCGCTGATTCGTAGATTCGCTGATTCGCTGATTCGTTGCGAGGTCGGAACAATGCGCGATTCCAAATCGTCCAATTTTTCACATATTGAAGATATCCAAATCGTCGCCCGGGTCTTAGAAGGCAACACAGAGGCTTTCTCTTTGCTGGTACAGCGACACCATGAACGCGTGTACAATGCGGTTTACAGCCTTATTGGCGATCTCGACGAAGCCGACGATTTGGCGCAAGAAGCATTTCTCAAGGCATTTCGCGCCCTGAATCGATTTCGGGGACAATCGCTATTTTCAACATGGTTGCATCGCATCGCTGTCAATTGCTGCTTAGATCACCTCAAATCCAGACATCGGCGCAGCTTTGTTTCTCTGGATGAACATCGAGAAACTTGGGACGCGCCGCGCATCTGGGCGGG
Source organism: Gemmatimonadota bacterium (assembly GCA_009838845.1). Taxonomy (NCBI): domain Bacteria; kingdom Pseudomonadati; phylum Gemmatimonadota; species Gemmatimonadota bacterium. Next base: position 31,095 of record VXRD01000168.1, read on the forward strand.
TCAGCCCCAAAATGCAGATATGCGCGTTGAACGGCGGGAACTTCAAGAAATCCTCGAACGCGCCCTGGACGATCTATCGGAAGAATACCGCGTGACCTTTGTTTTGAGAGAAATTGAAGGTCTGACCTATGAAGAAATTGCCGAATTGCTCAAATGCTCAATAGGAACCGTTAAGTCTCGCCTGTTTCGAGGGCGAACAAAACTCCGCGAAATTTTGCAGGTGCAATACGACAACTGGATCGAGGCGTAAATATGGACGCAGACAACACCATTGACATCAACCGCGAATTGTTGTCGGCTTATCTCGACGATGCATTGACAGAAGCAGATCGAGCCAGAGTTGAGATACTGTTGCGCACATCTGACAGTCTCAGGCGTGAACTGGCCGAGATGGTGCGCGTGCGTAAACTATTTGCCGCCTGGTCTCCACCTTCACCCGACCGTTTTTTTGTGCGGCGTGTAGATATAAAAGTCCAGGAAGAAGTGGCGCGAATGAAGAACCGATGGGGATTTCAAAAATTCGCCACTGCCGCAATGTTGCTGATCTCTATTGGCTCGCTGGCATTTTTGACCCAGCGCCTGGACAGAAATGTTGAACCTGTCACGCTGGATGCTTTTTTACAGGGTTCGCTCGACCGCGAGGTTCGAGAAGTTGTGAGTTTGACCGAAGATGATTTTTCCAAAGACCGCGTACTCGACCTCGTCTTATCCGACAACACGCGTTAGAAGGTTTTATTATGTTTATTTCGCGTTTCCGCTTTACATGCCTGATCGTCTTGTGTTTATTACTCGGCGCGGTGATAGGGACTGTTTACGAAAGTCTTGCGTCTGGTAATTCTGGAAAAAGGCGAGTGCGCATGTCTGAAATGGTGGCAAAGCTCGACCTGTCAGATAAACAGAAAGCACAACTGGACACAATCCTCGAGGAAGGGCGCAAATGCATGGTCGATATCAACACGACCTACCGCTCTGAGTTTGGAAAAGTGAGAAACACAACTCGCGCTCAAATTCGGGAAATTTTGACACCTGACCAGCGAAAAGAATTTGATGAGATGATGGCCGAACAAGAGGCTCGACGGCGTGCCCAGCACAGAAACAGGATTCACAGCAATAAAGCCGAGTGATAAAGAATTTTGTGCAAAAATAAGTGAGTAATTGTTTACTTTCTTTTAATTTTTATAAGTTTTGAGAAGACGGAGGGATGATGCAAAAAATAGCCAAACACCGATGGTTCGTGCTGCTTTTTCTCGCGCTCTTTGCCTGCGGTGAAGAAGCACAACAGACACAGGGCGGACGTGCTGGACGCGGTGGACGCGGTGGACGCGGTGGCGGCGCTGCTGCGCCCGTCAAGGTCGAGACTGTAAAACAAGGGGATATTTCTGCATATATCCTCAAAAACACAACACTCGAAGCCGAAAGATGGGTTGACGTTCGAGCGCGCAGAGCCGGGCAGGTCATCTCGCTACTAAAAGAAGAAGGCGACCCCGTACGCGAGGGCACCGTAATGGCGCGGCTCGACGCCGACGCTGCCCAGATCAGCGTCGCGCAGCGAGAAGTTGCCTATCTTGAAGCCAAACAGCGGTATGAACGCGAAGATGCCCTATTTCAACGCAATCTGGGTAGCAAACAGTCTTATGAAAATGCCAAGACCCAATTCGAATCGGCCAAAGCACAACTCGAACAGGCCAAACTCGATTTGAGCTACACGGCGATTAGATCGCCTATTGAAGGCATCATGACGCTGAGAAATATCGAAGTGGGCAACATGGTCACCAACAATCAAGTGGTGGCCTCTGTAGCCAAATTTGATCCCCTGCTTGCGCGCATCCAGGTAACGGAAAAGGACTTTGGTAAAATCACCGTAGGACAGACTGCGCGCATTACTGTTGAAGCCGCGCCTGAAAAAGAATTTACGGGCACAGTGAAAATGATCAGTCCCGTGGTAGATCCCGAAAGCGGCACGGTCAAAGTAACCGTCGAGATACCTCGAACAGATGCAAGTCTGCTGCGTCCCGGGATGTTTGCCTCGGTCTATATTATCACTGAAACGCGAATAAACACCCTGGTCATTCCCAAAAAAGCCCTCGTACTCGAAGGAGAAGGCAACCAGGTATTCACCTTTGAAACCGATCCCGAAAGTGGTCGCGGGCAGGCGCAACGCAAACGCATCGAAATCGGCTTTACAGACAGCGACCGTTTAGAGATCCTCTCGGGCCTTTCCCAGGGAGAGCAGGTCATTACTGTGGGACAGGAGGGTTTGAGACCAGGTTCACCCGTGCGCCTCGTAGGAGAAGCCGCACCTCCCGCATTTGCCGGACGCGGTGGACAGGGCAGGCAAGGACGTGGGCAAATGGGTCAGGGAGGACAGGGCAGGCAGGGACGCGGACAGATGGGTGAAGGTGGACAAGGGCGCGCTGGACGTGGGCAAATGAGTGAAGGTGGACAGGGCAGACAGGGACGTGGTCGTGGTGGAAGTGGCCAAATGGGTGAAGGTGGACAAGGCAGAGGATTTGCAGGTGGCGAGGGGCAGGGCAGACAGGGGCGCGCTGGACGTGGACAGATGGGTGAAGGTGGACAGGGTAGGGGCTTTGCAGGTGGCGAGGGACAAGGACGTGGGCGCGGGCAGATGGGTCAGGGAGGACAACGAGGTGGCGAGGGGCAGGGCAGACAGGGACGTGGACAGATGGGACAAGGCGGACAGGGCAGAGGTTTTGCAGGCGGGCAAGGCGGAGGTGATCCCACAGACCGCATAAAACGCATAATTGAGCGCTTCCCCGAAGTCAAAGCCGAATACGAAAAGCGCGTGAAAGACGATCCCGAACTCGCAACAAATATGGAAAAACTCCGCGCTTTTGTGACTGAGATGCGAGAAAAAGGATTGATACCATCACGAGGCGGACGAGGTAATTAAAACTCATGAAACTCATTGAATTTTCGACCCGGCGACGGGTAACAGTAACGATGTTTGTGGCTGCGGCAGTGCTATTTGGCATGGTCGCTTTTCAGCGCCTATCGATCAACCTGCTGCCCGATATCACCTATCCCACCCTGACGGTGCGCACAGAATACGAAGGCACAGCACCCTCGGAGATGGAACGTTTAATCACCGAGCCGATTGAGGGATCTGTAGGTGTGGTAAACGGAGTTATCCGGGTAACATCGGCCTCGCGCCCCGGCATATCGGATGTGGTTGTGGAATTTGCCTGGGGTACGGACATGGATTTTGCTTCTCTCGATGTTCGGGAAAAGCTCGATCAGGTACGCCTGCCACAGGACGTGAGAAAACCCGTACTGCTGAGGTTTGACCCTTCGCTGGACCCGATCATGCGTATCGGACTCTACGGCGAAGAAAGTTTGATTTCGCTACGCCTCCTGGCCGAAGAAGAAATTAAGCCCGAGTTGGAAAGCCTCGAAGGGGTCGCATCTGTGCGCGTCAATGGCGGCCTGGAAGAAGAAATTCAAGTTGAGATTGACCAGCCCAAACTGGCTGCATTGCGCATTCCTCTATCTCAGGTCGTCAATCGCTTAGCCCAGGAAAATGTGAACCTGACGGGCGGAGAACTCAAAGATGGCGAAGCAGAATACCTGGTTCGCACATTCAACGAATTTAAAACAATAGAAGAAATTCAGGATATTGTGGTGGGCCAGCGGCAGGGCACCATTATCACATTAGCCGATGTGGGGCTGGTGACCCGAGGGCATCGCGAACGCACGGTAATTACGCGCATTGATCAGCAAGAAAGTGTCGAACTGGCCATATACAAAGAGGGTGATGCCAATACTGTAACAGTTGCACAAGCCGTTAAAGAAGCCATCGCGCAATTTCGCCGCACATCCGGCGATTTGCTCGGTAATTCGCGCATGGAGGTCGTCTCGGATCAATCGACATTCATTCGAGACTCGGTCTCCGAGGTCCTCAACACCGCTATTTTGGGCGGTTTTTTGGCCATTATCGTTCTCTATCTGTTTTTGCAAAGCCCCAAAAGCACGGGCATCATCAGCGTATCTATTCCCATTTCGGTTGTTGCGACATTTTTCCTCATGTACGCATCGGATGTGAGTCTCAACATCATGTCATTGGGTGGACTCGCCCTGGGAATAGGCATGCTGGTTGACAACTCAATTGTCGTACTCGAAAGTGTACAGCGTTACCAGGAAAGCGGCATGAGTCCGCGTGAAGCGACCAATAAAGGGGGGTCGGAAGTGGGACAAGCTGTCGTGGCTTCTACAATGACGACAATATGCGTCTTTGTCCCCATTGTTTTTGTAGAAGGCATTGCCGGACAGCTCTTCCGAGATCAGGCACTTACCGTGACCTATTCGCTCGTCGCCTCCCTCCTCGTTGCCCTCACGGTCATTCCCATGCTGGCTTCGTTAGAATTTTCATGGATCGGTGAATTTGCCGCCGTAGAAAAACGCAAAAAGGAAAGCGGACACAAAGGCGGTGTCGAAGCTCCGGCTCGTATTGCGGGGTTGCTGGGCACAGTTGTAGGATGGATTGGACGCGGTATTCTGGCCTGTCTTGCACCCTTATTCTGGATTTTCGACAGAGTGATTGGACGCGCTTATCTCGTCTATCCGCACATTATCAGATGGGCACTCAGACATCGCCTGTATGTGATTGGGTTGGCAATTGCCCTTTTGGGTGGCACCTGGACACTTGGCTCGAGATTGGGCAGTGAACTGATCCCCGAAATGAGCCAGGGAGCATTCTCAATTGCAGTCGAAATGCCGCTGGGCACACCCCTTGCCGCCACAACCCAAACCATTCAAGCCATTGAGAGGCTTGTTCGCAGTCAACCCGAAGTGCGCCTGGTTTACAGCATTGTCGGTACACAATCGGCATCTGGGGGCAGCGGCGGAGAAGAAAGGGAAAATGTGGGTGAGGTCAATGTCGTACTCCACGAGGGCATTATTCGAGATCGCGAAATTGCCGTAATGGATCGCTTGCGCCAGATGATTGTAGAAATTCCCGCCGTGGATACAAAATTTGCCCGCCCATCGCTATTCTCGTCTCGCACGCCAATCGAAGTGGAAGTCGCCGGTTATAATTTGCTGTCGCTACAGATGATCGCCGGAGAAATGATGGCGCGCATGCAAACCATTACGGGACTGACAGATATTAAAACAACAAGCGAGGGCGGTACACCCGAAGTGCAAATTCGGTTTGACCGCAAGCGCGTGGCGCAAATGGGCACGACGATTAACGCCATTGGCGAGATTATCCGCAATCAGGTTCAAGGAGAGGTTGCCACACAATTTACCCGAGGAGATCGGAGAGTCGATATTCGCGTCCGCGCCGAAGAGGAACATCGAAGCACAGTAGATGATCTGAGGCGATTGATCATCAGCCCCAACAATGCCCCATCGCCGGTGCCTTTGAGTGTAGTCGCCGATTTACAGGTGGAAATGGGACCTGCTGAAATTCGCAGAATTGACCAGGAGCGCGTGGCATTGATCTCGGCCAACCTGGTGGGTCGAAGTCTGAGTGCTGTCGTCGCAGACCTCGAACGCGAAATTGATCAGATGGAGTTGCCCGCCGATTTTTCGATTAAAGTGGGTGGGCAAAATGAAGAGCAACAGCGGTCATTTGAAAGTATGCAATTGGCGATTGGGTTGGCGATTTTTCTCGTTTATCTGGTGATGGCATCGCAGTTTGAATCGCTCGTTCATCCTTTTGTAATCATGTTTGCCATACCTTTTGCGCTGGTAGGCGTTTTTGCTCTGCTCCTCATAACCGGGCAGACCATCAGTGTGGTCGTGCTCATTGGTTTGATTATGTTGGCTGGCATTGTCGTCAACAATGCCATCGTGCTCATCGATTATATCAACACGCTCCGAAGAGATGAGGGCATGCCCAAAATGGAAGCGATTGCACAAGGGGGCAGAGTGCGCCTGCGTCCCATTTTGATGACCACCTCGACGACTGTGCTCGGTTTGTTGCCCATGGCACTGGGCATTTTCAATTTTCAGCCCCTTGTCAAAAGCATCGAAGGCGCGTTGGATGGCGTGTTATCCGGGCAGGTATTCACCGCGGTCATGGCTGTGGTGGGTATGCTTTTCCCGGTAGGGCAGGGTGCAGAGATACGCGCGCCTATGGCCATTACCGTTATTGGCGGCCTGGTCGTATCAACACTGGTAACCCTGGTACTGATCCCAACGCTGTATTCGCTAACCGACCGCAAGGAGTAGTATGGAGCAGAGCCGAAATGAAGCATTTGTCGAATCGCTTCAGAACTATTCGCTTTCAGAACTCGAAGATATTTATGCACATCTGGATCGCGACCTATTTCCAGAGCGATTCGATCAAGTCAGGGCAGAAATCGAAGCGCGCTTAAAAGACTTTGATCCAAAATCTATGGACGCAAGTACGCTGACGGATCCCCCTGGGATCTTGAGACGTCTCGCGTCGAGCGCGATTGATTTCTCCATGCAAGTGCTCGTTCCTTTTTTAATTTTTTTTCTTCTCAAAAGCGTCCTTTTTCCAAGCGCGCAAACCGCAAGTGCTGGCGGCGGACGAGGCGGAGGACGAGGTGGCGGAGGACGCGGGCGAGGTGGCGGAGGCGGTGGTGGCAATCAATCCGATGATCTCTGGTCAGACATCACGGGTTTCGTAGGAAGTGCGAAGGATATCGCCGTTGGATTGATCGAGGGAGACCCCGCAGCGCAGAGCAGAGCGATGATTATCTGGAATGATTTTGGAATCATTCTGGTCATCCTGCTCGTTTTTCGAGTCTTCCTGACCTTATCGGGATGGGCGCGTTCTGGATTTACCCCGGGGATGCGCGAATTGGGCATTCGAGTCGAACGCGTTGGGGGAGGTACTCCAACCTGGTCGCAGGCTGTAGGCAGATTTGTTCTACAGCCTCTGCTTTTTATCGCAACACTGGGATTTAGTGGATTTTGGATGCTGTGGGATCCCGATAGCCGAGCACTTCACGATAAGCTTCTCGGCACAAAGCTCGTTCGCATGGTGCGCACCTGGGAAAAGACAAAAACCGAAAGAAAATTTGAATAGAATATATCAGTTATCCGAAACTTTTAATCATGTACTCTCGTCTAAACCCTCGAAATCTCAGGGAAGGAGTAAGTAAGTATGCACAGACGGATGTATAAAATGTGTTGTGTCGTGCTGGCAACCGCATTTTTTTGGGGGTGTTTGGCCCCTGTTGCCGAAGCGCGGTCCTTTTTTACTGCACGGCGCACATTTGGTGTTTTATTTCTCGGTGGCAGTGCTTATATGGCCAAGCGCGCCATTGATTATAAGCGCGATGCAAACGACATTTACGAAGCCTATAAGACGGCGAAAGACTCTCGAGAAGCCGAACAGCTTTTTAACCGCACAAGCGATCGAGATACCAAGAGCATGATGAGTGTCGGATTTTCCGCAATTTTGTTGATCAGTGGTTTGCGTTTGCTCATACACAGCGAAGTGGATGATAAAATGCCCAAAATTGATCGACGAATCAAAATAGATCTCAACAGTGATATTCGCAAAAAATCTGTTGGGATTGTATTGAAAAAAAAATTTTAATCATCAGTAATGGGCAATGAGGAGATTATTATGAAGCACTGGTGGACGCGCCGACTACAACTCGGCCTTTTGGGGATTGCGATAATTTTAATAGCCATGTGGGGATGCGGACGCGAACGCGTAAATCCGGTTGACTCACAATTTGAAGGAACCACGACGACTTTGAATCCGCCGGGCAATATTCGCGCCCAGGGCGGTATTGGACGGATCACTTTGAACTGGAATCCCGTGAACAGCACAAATCTTGCGGGATATGGGATATGGCGGTCAACATCGGCCACGGGAGACTTCGTGCTATTGCGCGGCGAATCATCCGCTCCCGACGTGACGACAGCACGCACGACTTATGTGGATTCGACAATAGATGCCAATGTATCGAAAATATACTTTTATAAACTCAGCACCGTAGATGTAGAAGGACAATCGAGCGAATTATCTACATTTGTAAGTGCAGAAGTCCTCGATGACACGCGCGCACCGGCCATGCCAATGAATTTCGTCGCCATCACCGATGCCGATGGAAAACAGGTTGCACTGGGCTGGTCAGCGCCGGAAATGGATGTGGGCAATCAGGAATTGACCGGCTTGTCCGGGTACAGAATTTTCAGGATCAAAGATTCGCAGGGCAAACTCCAGATACAGGGTTCGCAGGCAGCGCTGGTCCAACTCGCCACAGAACTGGGCATCGACCTCGATAATCTGGGAGAAATATCCGCCGAGTTGAAAGATATTTTCGTCGAACTTGGAACCGTACCTGCCAACCAGACTTATTTCCTCGATACCGATGAACTCGAAGCTGGCGTGCTTCACGTTTACATAGTCATCGCCGTCGATCCAGAAGGCAACACTGGACCTCCGGCACTTACTTTAGTAACCATAGACACACCAGGCGCGAATATACCAGTACCTGCTAACTTGCGCGCAACGCAAAATGAACAGGCGCGCATTGTCGTATCCTGGAATCCCGTAAACGATCCCAACTTGCTGGGCTATCTGGTCTTACGGTCACAATCCACACAAGGTCCCTTTACACCCGTAACAAACGACACGCTCTTTACCACGGGACAGACGACCTATGTCGATTCGCTTGTCGCGACCGATCAAGTGTACTACTACAAAATTCAAACCGTTGTGCAAGATCCCAATCTTGGACTATTGCGCAGTGATACTTCCACTTTCATCGACGGACAGGCACTTGCCGATCAGAGCGCCCCTGGCGCGCCCTCAGATCTCATCGTCAGCCTGGACGATGATAATTTCCAGCGGGTGATGCTGAACTGGACTGCACCTGTAACAGACAGAAATGGCAATGAACTGACCGGATTGGCCTCCTTTGAAATCTACCGGTCGCGCGAGAACAATACATCCTTTGCACTGATCGCCACAGTATCGAGCGATCAGGTGAGTTTTGTGGATACTTCTGTCGAATTACTCACGACGTATTTCTATGCGGTCAGAGCATTGGATCAGGCTGGCAATGCCGGACCCCGGTCTCAGCCGATATCTGTGACCACCAGGGGATTTGCTATCCCGCGCAACGTGCGGGCAACTCCTGGTGTGCAGAAAATCACCTTGACCTGGACGGCAAACACCGAGCCTGAATTAACGGGATATGAGATATTGCGCTTTACAGATCCCACACACGAAACACCCGACAAAACCTTCTCTTCTGTGTTGACGACGTATGTGGATACTCCTGTCACAGCAGATCAACCCTTTGTCTATCGGGTGCGGGCGGTTGGCACCGCCAATGTGAAGAGCGAATTGTCGCCCCCCGTCTCTGCCCAGGCCACGGAAGCTGCTCCAGTTCTGGCAGCACCGCGCAATGTGCAGGCAAGGGGTGGGATTGGTCACATTACCATCACCTGGGCGGCAAACACCGAGCCTGAACTGACCGGGTATCGCGTCATGCGCTATACAGACCCGGCACAGACAGCAGCCGAAGCGACCTTCGCGACAGTGCAGACGACTTATGTCGATTCGCCGCTGGTATCGGGACAGACCTATGTCTATCGCGTACAGGCGGTTGGTACCAATAACGAAGAAAGCGAACAATCGCTCTATGCCTCCGCAACCGTCTCAGCCGATCAGAGCCCTCCCGGCGCACCCTCGGATCTCATCGCCAGCCTGGATGAGGCGAATTTCCAACGCGTGCTCATCAGCTGGACGGCTCCCACAAGAGACAGCAATGGCAATGAACTGACCGGATTGACCTCCTTTGAAATCTACCGGTCACGCGAGAACAATACATCCTTTGCGCTGATCGCCGCAGTATCGAGCAATCAAATGAGTTATGAGGACACATCTGTCGAGTTATTGACGCGATACTTTTATGCAGTCAGAGCATTGGATCAGGCCGGCAATGCCGGACCCCGATCTCAGCCAGTATCTGTGACCACCAAAGGATTTGCCATCCCGCGCAACGTGCAGGCGACTGGTGGTGAGCTGAAAATCACCTTGAACTGGGCGGCAAACACCGAGCCTGAATTGACTGGATACGAAATCTTGCGCTTTACAGATCCCACAGATGCAACACCTGACAGGATCTTCTCTTCTGTGTTGACGACGTATGTGGATACCCCTGTCACAGCCGGACAGACCTTTGTCTATCGAGTGCGTGCGGTTGGTCCCTCCAATATAAAGAGCGATCTATCTGCCTTTGTCTCTGCACAGGCCGTCGAGCCGCCTCCAGTTCTGGCAGCACCGCGCAATGTACGCGCGACTGGTGGTGAGTTGAAAATCACCTTGACCTGGACGGCAAACACCGAGCCAGAATTAACGGGATACGAGATCTTGCGCTTTACAGATCCCGCAGATGCAACACCTGACAGGATCTTCTCTTCTGTGTTGACGACGTATGTAGATACCCCTGTCACAGCCGGACAACCCTTTATCTATCGGGTGCGGGCAGTTGGTGCCGCCAATGTGAAGAGCGAACTATCGGTCTTTGTCTCTGCACAGGCCACCGAGCCGCCTCCGGTTCTGGCAGCACCGCGCAATGTACGCGCGACTGCTGGAATTGGGTATATCGCCATCACCTGGTCTGCCAATACAGAAGCAGAACTGATCGGGTATCGCGTCATGCGCTATACAGACCCGGCACAGACAGTGGCCGAAGCGACCTTTATGACCGTGCATACGACTTATGTCGATTCGCCGCTGGTAGCGGATCAGACCTATATATACCGCGTGCAAGCGGTTGGTCTAAATAACACAGAAAGCGAATCATCGCTATTTGCCTCTGCAACGGTACAAATCGACGATATCCCGCCCGCTACCCCCGGCAATTTTGTCGCTATTTTGGCGAGTAGTGGCGCAGCGATTGAATTGAGTTGGGTCGCCCCCACAAGGGATGCTAATGGCGGCGATCTGACCGGACTTGCCAGCTTTGTGATTTATCGCGCGGACCCATTGAATACTGTGCCGATTGAGATAGATACCTTAGATGCGATGCATCAGATGTATCGAGATACCGACCTGCTAAACCGCACGACTTACAGGTATCAGATCTCTGCCATTGACCACCAGGGTAATGAGAGTGAGCGTTCGCCCATCAGGACAGTGACCACAACTGATATAGTCCCCGTGCCTCCAACGGACCTGGTGGTTCGTTACAATGCCGCTGTTCCCGAGATCAATTTGACCTGGGTAGCTCCCGATAAGTATGACCATTTCATCATTCAACGGGCAGAAATCGCCGGAGCTGCTTCCGGTTCTGCCATTCGAAATTTAACAGACGGAGATTATACGACTTTGGAAACCGAGGATCCGATCACAACCACTTTTTATAGCGATAGAGATATTAAACGTGGTTTCACCTATGTTTACCGGATCCGCACAAGTCTTTCTGGACGGATCAGTGGTCCTTCAGATACTGATTTTGATTTTTCCCGATAGAGAGCCAGCGAGAAAGGAAAAAATTGCGTTCTTCTTTTGTGAAGGACGCTATTTTTTTTATATATAGAAGCCAACTGTCGCCTTTTATGCGTCAGATGTAC
>VXRD01000169.1 GCA_009838845.1 Gemmatimonadota bacterium
CTATTCAACAACTGTAAATAGCCGCCTTCTGCGTGCTCACCTCCTGGCACAGTCGCGCCCTCATAACTGGCGACTATCTCTTTATAATCTCCTGTTTTCGTCAAACGTCTGGATGAGGCCGCACGTCAAACGCTCGGCCTCTATTCTCCGAATGTGCCCCTACCACTGTATTATTATCTCTCTCGCAGGCAATGGCAAGACAATTCTCGACAATCTCCTATTCGTGTATGCCGAAAGAAAATACGATAAGATTGAAAAAAGGGCAATTTGCATTAGGTGATAGACGATTGATGCTGTTATCCACCAAAATGGAGCAAGTCCAGCTAATCATCCTTGTATGGACTTAAGAGCGAACCTTTTCCACATTCGGACGTTAGAGGATGTCAAAAAGAGGGAGGAATAACAACATTCAAACAGGAGAAAACACCATGTTTTTGTCACACCTGCAAGCTGTTATTCTCGGCATCGCTCTTATTGCGTGTGGAAGCAATAACCCAGTTGGATCGGGAGAGGAAGGAGAGTCGGGTACTCAGTATAGGCTTTCAGACACAGCGACTGAGACTCGGAGTGGAATAACGCTTGTTATGAGCTATGACAATCAGAAAGAGGCATTTACAGGAACCCTGACCAATACATCCAGCGAGACTGTCCAGCAGGTTAGGGTTGAAATCCATCTATCCAATGGGCGGGAACTCGGACCGACTTCAAGGATAAACATGTCACCAGGACAGGAGACTAATGTCACACTTGACGGACGAGGGCAGAGGTTTGATCGGTGGAGTGTCCATATTGAAATCGGATCATCCGAACATTGATTTCTAACCGATCAGTTATACAGGAGATTGGGGTGCTGACTTACCATAAGCTCGGTGCCCCATATTTGATTGAAAGGAGAGTGGAGTTACCCCGCTTTAGATGCTGTTGCCTAATTCTAAATCTGTCTCGATGCAACTAAACTAGAGGGCTTACAGAGCCTGAATTCAGGCCCCAAACAGCCGTTTTTCCAACCTCAGCCATCTCCAGTTGTTGATATTAACATAAATTTTCTGAGAGAGAAAGACAATGAGAAGATGCTATATCTTAGGATCGGGTTTCTCAAAAGCGGTTTCAAATTTGCCAGTAATGAAAGATTTGGCTAAAACGTTTTGGGATATTCGGAATCAAGAAATCCAGCTTGGACATAATAATCGGGTGGCTTGGGGAGACAGAATTCGTGATTATATGCAATATTTGGAGACAGAATTCTTCGTAAAGCCCTGTATCGATACCGAGAATGGAGAGACATATAAAGAATGTAATTTTCAAGAGAATTTGGAAGCCCTTATCTCTTTCATAGACCTAAATACTTCTGGAGAAATTAGAGCAAGATTGATTGATAAGAACGGAAATACGTCGAGCTACTCTAAGCGTTCTCTTTTCTGGAATTTCACTGATCTCGATGAATTACGCCTGTGTATTCAAACCTACATTTATCTCGCGCTAATTAAGCCTGAAACTCAGAATGATGTTTTGGAACCTTTTCTTAAAAAAATAGAAAGTGATGACCAAATAATAACCTTCAATTATGATCTGATTATAGAGAAGGCTTTGTTTAATATGGGGATTTGGAAGCCAAAAGATGGTTATGGAATTGATTTCAAAGATTTTCCAAGTATAACGGAATCACACGATATTGAATCACGAGTTCAAATTTATAAGTTGCATGGATCATTAAACTGGAAATCAGATTTGAAATTAAGGTTCTTCTACGATGATAATGAGTCAATTTTTCCTGGTTATCTTCAAGATGGATCAAATTATCCCCAGTACCAAGGCAGGCATTCGGGACTTTGGATGTTGCCTTCATTCATTAAACAATTTACTGTCCCCGAGTTGATTGGTGTGTGGGAGCGAGCGTTCGCTGCAATAAAAGACTCAGATGAAATCGTGGTCATAGGATATAGCTTGCCAGAGGGAGACTCTGCTACGCGCTTACTTCTGGGCACAACTGGCTTATCAGAAAAACGACTGATAATTGTTGATCCCGATGATCAATTAAAATACAAATATAAAAATATCACTTCTAACCAATACATTGAGCAGTACGACAGTATCGAAGATTTTGTAAACTGGACTTGACCCGTTTTGGTGTATAAAACAGTTGGCATAAGATGTGAAGTTACCCCGCTTTGGATGCTGTTGCCGAATTCCGAATTCTGTCCATACAGAGCTTGTATTCAGGCTACAAACAGCCGTTTTTCCAATCACAGATCCCTCTTGACCAATTCGGCAACAGCATCGCTTTAGTGAATTTCGTTAACGGCCTTTCCAAAAGGCAAAAAAGAAGGGGGTTAGATATGGATTTGCTGATACCCTATGGAGACCTGAAAGGTGAATTGGTTAGCCCTGGCGACATTCGCTTAAGAAGGGGAAAAAATTGTGGAGCAGTATGTCCTGACATTAATTGCAAAAAACCCTTGACCCTCAGAGATGGCGGAAGAACAGTGACACACTTTGCCCATCCACCGTCTGAAACTGGCGAATACTCCTGTAATGGTGAAACCGCGTTACATCAGAGAATGAAAGAAATTTTGCAAGTAAAAAATCATGGATTTTTTCTTTTCCTGTATGTAACCAAAAAATAAAGGGTTACGATTTGCTATAAGATAACATCGTAACCCCTGAAATGCAAGTGTTTTTACTGCTCATTTGGGTAGTATTTTATCTTCTCATTTCAGCGTATCTGTGGGCTATGGCAGACGCCTCTGCGTGATTATCTCCTCGTAGCCGTCGGGTAGCATAATATACCGCATAGGTATCTGCGTAGATGTGACTCTTCCCCTGATCTCTTATTAAGGTATAAGTTGGATTGTAGTAAGACGATTCTCTCGCTTGCTGTCTTGATTTTCGTTCTCCAGTTTCTTGTGCTCTTGCTTTGGCATATTCGTGCGCATAGGCCCCACTCTTTCCGTTTGCTCTTGCTTTGGCATATTCGTGCATATAGGTTTCACGGTCTTCGCCTCCGCTTGCTGCCCTATAGGTATAGGCATAGGCAAAGGCTTTGGCATAGGTTTCACTCTTTCCGTTTGCTATCGCATCGGCAAAGGCTTTGGCATAAGCTTCTTTCTCCCCATCTGCTATCGCACTGGCATAGGCTTTGGCATATTTCTCCCCATAGGTTTTACTCTTCCCATCTGCTATCACAATGTCATAGCCTTTGGCATAGGCTGCAATCGAATCGGCATAGACTCCCATCCTCTTGGCATAGGCTGCCATCCTGTCGTCTGCTATCCCAAGAGCATAGACCCGAGCATTGAAGTCACTCTTCCCCCGTACTATCGCATTGGCATAGGCTTCAACATATTCCGCTTGGCGTTTCTTTTCGTCTGCTCCCGCACTGGCATAGGCTTTGGCATAGGTTTCACTCTTCCCTTTTGCTACCGCATCGGCATAGTAGATAGCATAGGCTTCATTTTTTCCGCCTGCTCTCGCATCGGCATAGGCTTTGCCAAATTTCTTCGCAAAGGTTTCACTGACCCCCTGTGCCATCGCAATGTCATAGCCTTTACGCTCTTCTGAATGACATCCCGCAAAAACCACCCACAATATCGCAAGCAACAAAATACGTTGTAACATGGCAGCCCTCCTGTTAAGAGACCGCCGCACCCACCACAGAACAGTTGTAAGTCATTACTGGCTAAGACTTGACACAAAGCGAGCAATTATTTATCCTCTGTTCTGCCTTTTACAAGCGAAAAAGGTCTCTGTTTCCTGCGTCTGGTTCCGCCCCAAATGTGTTGACCTTGTGGCAAATCTCCATCGCTTTGAAACATCTTGATAGCAAATTCACATTCTTCCTGTGAACGATAGTCTTGTGGCGATTCGATAATTTTCTCGCCAGTAAGAGCATTCCAGACAACCCAATGCCACCGATCTTTGTGGGCAAGCCAATCATCCCAGCCAGACCAGTAGGCGAGAATTATTAGATTGACAAAGTCTTTTGTCCTCACCCTTTATTTTTTGGGTTAAAAAAGTAGAGCTTGCGTTCGCAACAACGCAAGGAGTAGTAATGTGCGTGACGACACATGGCCCTCGCTGTACAGAAAATAAACAGGGTTAAGCCAAAAGACAAGCAGAAGTAGAGGAGCGTGTGTCATGGATGGCTTAATCGCCTTTTCACAGAGGTATTCAACACCAGAAGCATGTCTGTCATATCTCGAATCTGTGCGCTAGAAAAGGGAGCAATTTTGCCCAAAGTGCGGCTCGACGGAGAAGATATACCATTATAAAAAACTGCATCAAACACAGGCTTGACACACAAGCCCCTAAACTCTCCACCGAAGCGGGGTAACTCCATATCTTAGATACCCAGATTAAACCTTACAACGGTAAAATTTTTAAGCCCTTGCCGGGTGAGTTTATTTCGAGATGATCAAAAATCGCATCTGCTCTTTGATGGGTACTTGTACCTGTTGACTTTATATTGTAATGCTCTTGTATCGGTATAAGACAACTTTTCATTTTACCGCTTGGAATTATTGTATTATCCACTATCAATAGTAATTCGTTATGGTGCTCTCTATAAGGCTTTTTCATGTAATAAACCGATCCTTGAAATTCAAACCTTGCTTCTCTCATGTTTTTACTCCTATAAACAAATTATGTCGAACATTAAAAAATTGAGGTACTGAAGTTACCCCGCTTTCGTGGATAATGTAGAAGGTTCACCCCAATCATCCTGTACCATCTATATCGCGCTTCACATACAGCACGAGGTAGTCCTCAGTAGTGGACGCAACCCTTGTCAACGACATGTCATTTCTCTCATCTACCGTTATAAACCAAATAGGCGATATATCATCCAATAAAGATAATATATCGCCCACTTGAAAAAGGTCAAGGTCAAGCTATTTTATTCAGCCATCAATTCATAGCGCAACCTGCTCATAGCAAACACTGTGGCCTGGATATTGCTCCTCAATCATTTTCCAAAATTTCCTTCTTTGTCTCTCCTTGCTCTTAACCTGGAGTAACGGCTGCAACCGATAGACAGATAGGAAATCCAGTCCTGGGTCTGTGTCATCCAATTTCAAAATAAAATCTTTAATTGTCTCATCCAATTCAAGCATCTGTAGAATCAAGCGGGTTTGGGTTCTCGAAATTCCCACCTGCTTTGCAAGTGCTGTCTGAGATTGAACATAGCCCTTTTCGAGAAGCTCGTGGTAATACAGTGACCTTTTCAGATGGTTCGGATGATGCAATTTTCGGGTGATGAATTGCTTTTTCTTTTCAAGTCCGAGAGCGATATTGTACTTCTGATACCTGTGGGTGTGGTGGATGAGAAAGCGATCCCACACACAGTATCCGGTGAATGCATCAGTTGGGCTACCAAAAAATAAGGGAACCGATGTTTTCGGTTCCCTTTTATTCTATCTCTCCATTTCATCTTCATCAGGCATCGAGCAAGGATCGAAACGCTGCTTTGAAATTGTGTGGTGCTCTCCGCCAGAGTTGAATCCCCTCAATAATATCATCGGTTTCTGATTTAAATATCGGTTGCAATGCTTTCCTCAGTTCGGCGATCTGTATTGTTTCCTGACCGGTTTTTTGATCCGTCAACAAATCTTCGACACTTCTGCCCAACACATCTGCAATTTTTGCCAACACGGGAATTGACCCGCGCTGCTTGCCCTTTCGAATATCGCTGAAATAGGGCGCACTAATCCCAACCATTTTGGCGATTTCCTGGCCCTGTAAACCCGATTCGCGTTGCCAGCGCCGAATTTTCTCACCTGCTATTTGTTTATCATAAAGCTCTCGCCTTGTCATGCATACACTCCTTTTTTACTGAGAATGCTTCTCCACCTCGACCAACCACGCAATATCGTTCAGGTCGTGAAACGCGATATCCTCGGTCTCAATGCCACACGCACCGAGATTGGACGCGATGCTATCTTGCGTCCACCTTGCGGACCAAAAACCTTCGGCAGTCGCCACAAATCGCGAACCCAAAGGCGTCACAACGCGCTGCCCTGTATGCTCGTAGAAATCAACCTGCGCGGCCTCAGTTTCCGGCACATCCTTATACATGGTGAAACATGCGGAACCGCCGATTTTTAGAGCGCGATAAAAACGAGAAATCGTCCAGATAAACCGCGGATTGCGGTCGAGATAGGCATCGGTGTACACGCTGAGATCATCGGACTTATCCCTGATATTCCCAGGAGTAAAATACAGGCAGAAAACGAGATCGTAAAACTCCTCCTCAACTACTGCCTCGGCGGCATCGCCTATAAATATCTGTGCGTTGTCAATGCGTTCTTTTTTCCACAGCGAGCGTGCGTCTTCAGCCATTTCGGGCGATATTTCAAAGCCGTGATACAAAAGACAGTGCGGCGCGAACAGAACGGCGTGATAGCCATTGCCACACCCGATATCCGCAATTTTGTATGGACCCTGCCGAAGTCGCTCGCTTAGAATCTCGTCTTGCCTCTGCCGAGCCTGCCTGATCGGTTCGGGACAATAGGACGACTCAAGCGCGCGCTTGACGGCTTCATTTTCGGATTCCAGCGATATGTGATTCACTTGTTCCCTCTTTGGTTTTTGCTTAGACAATTAATTATTCATGCAGAAATCCGCTACGCGGGTCAAGTTGTAAATATCAACTTTTTACCCATTTCAAACCCTTACTGTATCAATTTGACAACACCTGTGCTGAAAAAACACACATATAGCTTTCTTACTCAAATATTACAATACAATATAAAATACTATAAAAACAGGTATTTATATTATTTATTCTTTTAAAATAATTTACGGCACAGATTTTGCATATACGATTATCCAGCCGGGGTCATACACTTTCAGGAGGTTACCATGTCACAGATTAGAATGTTTTTGCTGGCCGCGCTCGTCTGCTTGCCCGTCACGGCATCATCTGCGCCGCATATTGAACCCTCACTAAAAAAATCCAAAGCCCAATTGTCGGGTTCAATAAAACGCGGCAACAGTGCCATTGGCATCAACTCCAACGGAAAAATAACGATCCACATCCCCGAAGGCACCCTGCCACTCCCGATCCCCGAGGGCACTATTTCGCTTCCGACCGATTCGCTCTCTACAGTGCCCAAAGGCCCACCAAGCCCCTATGCTCCTTGCATCCTCGGTGGTCCCGACCAATCAGTTCTTGGCAATGTAGCCAGACCATATCCTACCTATGCGCCACTTCCCGACCCGAGGGAATTGCTCAATCATATCGGGATGTTTTTTTCAACAGCCAGCGGTGGATTTGGATATCGCCTCAATTACGACCACAAGCTATCTCCACACACACGCTTTATGTCCAGCCCTGAATTTATCACCTATGGCCTGTCCAGATCCAGGGCTATTCTGGGAGACCTTATGCCCCTGGGTACAACGCGAATCACCCTGATCGCCATACCCATCGGTCTCCAACGCCACTTTGCGCCCACATCGCGCATCAATCCCCACATTGGATTTGGTTTTGGTCCCATCATCCGGCTGGATCACCGATCACACCGACTGGGGTACTACGGGAACAATTTGGGTTTAGACAGAACAATTCGCAATAGACACAATAGCCTCAATCTTACGGTCCCTCTTACCCTCAATGATTTCCCAAGCACCTCCCTGACCCTGGGCGGCCATCTCGCTTCTGGTCTGAATATCCATTTCGGCGCGAAAAAAAATCTCGCCCTCACCATCGAAGGCCGCTACACCCTGGCTCGATTCATCGACGCAATGGGTTCACCAGGCGATTTTAGTGGGCTATCCCTTGCTATAGGATTTGGAAAGGCGTTCTAATTGGCAGGCGCTTTGAAAGGAGATATGATGTTCAATCTAACGATACTCCGGGTCAATTTATTTGCCCTTGTTTTCCTTATCTTATCAGCGGTCCCTGCTCTTGCACAGGCCAATGATCCGGTACCCGCCAGTGCCATCTGCTTAATTGGAGATCATCCGGGCATTCACGAATCCGACGCGCAGACCGCGGCCATGCTGGTGTGTTATGAATTGCGAAAACAGGGTATATCGGTTGGCGATCCCGTTTACCAGGTACAGAACACGGCGAATGTCTATCGCGTTGTTTTGCGCCGCCTGGGCGAAAAGGTTCTCGTTCGCTTGAGCTGGGAAACCCCTGTCGGAACAGTCGCAAGTGACCGACAGCTCTTGCTTGGCAATATCGAAGAAATGATCTCTGCCGCGCCCAGGCTGGTTGAGGCACTCATCCACCAGAAACCCATTGATACTACGGTCAACATGGAAAATGTCGTCGAACAGGATGCCCCCATACATCGAAAGATAACCGGTGAGTCCCTTTGGAATATAGGAATCTTCGGAACCTTTGTCCCTGACACAGGCATAAAGGCCAAACCTGGCTGGGAGATTGGATGGTCTTATGAGGTACCGGACTATGATGTGGGAACCGAGTTGCGGTTTACCGGAGGTGGCGACGAGTGGGGCGGGGACTTTGGATTCATCTCCTGGTCAATCGGCGGGCGTTACTTCTTTAACAAGCAGAATTTTTCGCCTTATCTGGGCGGTGGATTAGCCATAATAGGTGCCAGCTATACAAACGACGACAGGTCAGGACTGGGTGCTTATGCGGTCTTCGGAATAGAGGCTCTGCGACTCACTCGAAGCCGCCTGAGACTCGAATTGCGCGTGGATGCACCATTTTTTAAGTTGAACTCGTCTCCATATCTGATGCCTATAACACTGGGTATCTCCTACCACAGATAGCACACTAAAACCACCACATAAAATCAAAAATGGGACGCATCGAGTAAATGATGGGTCCCATTTTTTGTACGCGCCATTGATTTTAACAAACATCTACAATTCCCTTCTTGACAGTACCCTATATTTAGTGCTATAATTTGAGCAACACACAATATCATGTTGATTTTAAGAAAGGAATCCTATCTTATGAAATGTCCTTATTGTGGCGTGATAGAAGACAAGGTGGTCGATTCCAGATCGAGTAAAGAAGGCACCGCCATTCGACGACGCCGAGAATGCCTGGGGTGTGAACGTCGATTTACGACCTACGAATACATCGAAGACACCCCTCTCACCGTTATCAAATCCGATGGACGGCGCGAAATCTTTGACAAAAACAAACTCATGGACAAAATCCGACTCTCCTGCACCAAACGTCCGATCTCAACAACTCAGATTGAAGAAATCGCCGACCGAATCGAAGATCAACTCGTAAGCAGAGGCGAACGAGAAATAGAAGCCAAACAGCACATTGGCGAACTTGTCATGACAGAACTCAAACGCCTCGACGATGTCGCCTACGTGCGCTTTGCCTCTGTGTACCGCCAATTCAAAGACCTCAGCGATTTTGAAAAAGAACTGCGGCAATTTGAAAGGTGAGATGTAATATATCTCACACAAAGACACAAAGATACAAGACGTAAAAGAGTCTGTGCTCACCTTTTACGTCTCACTTCTCACCTTCCTAAAAACTTCGCTTTCCCATCATGACAAGTCTGACACGTTGCGGGCTTGCCCGTTTTAATATCCAATAAGCGATCCGTAAACTTCTCCATCATCATGCGTGCAACAACCTTATTGGACGTGGGCGTAACCGGATCGAGCCGGCCATCGCGCCTTCTCACATGGCAATAGTCGCATGCCTTCACACCCAATGCTTTCTGCATTTCTTTCATCATCGCCACAATTTCTCCACGCGACATGCCCGCCAACCGCGAAGGCTTAGCTGCACTCGTATCGCGCACCACAAACCGCGCCGTACCCGTGTGGCAAAAAGCACAATCAATTGATTTTCCCGCTGTTGTAACCAGACCATCCACAAAATGATGCTTCATATAAAGCGCTGTTTTCTTCAACGGAGATGGTGCTTTGTAATCGCGTTCACCAGCCTCATTCACAGACGGATGGCAATACTCGCATTTTACCCCCAGAGCTTTAGAAATCGCCTCCATACCCTCTTTGCTCGTATCCAGAACGTGGTGATCATCCGCGTGTATATCGGTCCAAAGCAATATAACTGCACAGCAAAAAACAAAACGTTTCACAAAGCCCCTCTCACGACTCGACCATCCACCCCATCAGGGCTTTCCAGCCCCAACAGAGCCATCATCGTAGGCAAAATATCCATCACCGTCGCGTCATCAGACGCCAAACCAGGCGCATTGGCAAACCACAGCGCATCATCGAAGGTATGCGTGCCATTCACCGGGCTGGATTCAAACAAAACGCGCTTTTCAAAACCACCCTTCAAATCGTATCCCTGCGCAGGCACTGCCATAAGATCGGGTGCCGCATCGAGGTCGTCACCAACAAATGCCTCTTCGCGCATCAACACGCGATCAATAACTGGTGTCCCACCATCGGGATCGCGAATTTCCATCAGCGCATCTGCCACATCTCGCCGAACCTGCTCGTATTCAGCACCTGCCTGCACGCAACCCTCGCGCTCTCTGCCCTTTAGATTCACGTAAAATCGCCCGGGCAACAATGAATAACACCGCGTTCGAGGATCCAGGTCTCTCAACTGCTTTGGTTCAGACGATGCAAAAGACAACAGCCCCATCTGTTGCAGCCAAAAATTCAAATGCACCTCGCGCTGCAGGGTGCAAAAACCGTGATCCGACACAATCATGAGCAACGTATTGCCGTATAACCGCGAAACCAGTTCCCCAATGATTTCATCTACGCGTGCGTAAAACCGATTAAACCACGTGGTGTGCGACATATCTCCTCTCGCCACATCGCCCCAGAGAAAGTGGTGCAGCCGGTCGGTATCCATAAAATGCGCCACAAATAAATCCCACGATTCCTGAGCGTAATACTTGAACATAGCCTCTGCACGTCGGTTGAGTGCCCAGAATATCTCGTCGAGAAATTTCTGGCGATTTTCCCGCGCTTGCCAGGCGTCAATATCGATCAAATACCCCATGGATTCCAGTTCAGAAGCTATCGCAGGCGGATAGGTTGCCCGCTTCAAATCGGGTGATAAAAAGCCCGAAATCAAGATACCATTGACTTTTCGTGGGGGAAAAGTAGTGGGCACACCCATAGAAAAAACCCGCTGTCCCATATTGCTAAACAGATCAACCCACGTCCTGCTTCGCAACGTTCTCGAAGATGGAATAAACATCTCATACGTTTGGGGGACACGGTCAATAAATCCAAAGATCCCGTGCTTGCCCGGGTTGCAACCCGTCGCAATTGATGCCCAGGCAGTTGACGATACCGTAGGCAGCACCGACGTCATAGACATCAGAGACCCATGAACGATCAACTGCTGAAAATTGGGCATAATCCCCTCGGCAATCAAACGTTGCAACAGGCTATGTGGCATGCCATCCAGACCCAGAACAACGACGCGACTAAATTTGGCTCTATTTCGCCGAAAAAAATTAAGCATCTATCTGCCTTAAAATAAAACAGGGCTTTTAACCCCTTGTATATAGAAGCTAAAAGCCCAAGACATAGTAAAAATATGGGGTGAGTGAGGGGATTTGAACCCCCGACCTCCTGGGCCACAACCAGGCGCTCTGACCGACTGAGCTACACCCACCACACAAAACGCAAAACACTCCCGGCAGGGCTCGAACCTGCGACCTACTGCTTAGAAGGCAGTTGCTCTATCCAGCTGAGCTACGGGAGCAAAAGACCAGCCCTTGAGGATTCTTCAAGGGTTAAGCGAATACCAGACACATCCTATTTGAGAGCAAAATTATCATATTGATCAAAAAGTGTCAAGCAAAAGTAACTCTTTTCCATCTCCGCCGATCCTTCGCAAGGCGGCAGACCCAGGCGATAAGTGGCAGATTTTACACTTCATTTTGCTCCAAATCCCAATTTTTTTTGAACTTGACAACCATTCTTTCCCTGATGATATTTTGTTCAATATCCGATTATTCACCCCAAAATTATTAGCCCACAGCATGTCTAGAAAACGACTCACACAAGCCGAACGGCGCACCCAAATTATCGAAGTGGCAATGACGCTGTTCGCCACCAAAGGATTTACCGGTACCACCACACGTGCCATTGCCCGTGCAGCAGATGTTTCGGAAGCCATTATCTTCAGGCATTTTGCGACCAAAGAAGACCTCTACAATGCCATTATCACATACACAGTTGAAAAACGTTCAGAACAGTGGGATCAAGACACAATCCCTCCGCCAGACCCACGCAATATCGAACACCTCTTGCGCGACTTTGCCCAGACATTTGTCAATCGCAATCGCAGAGATCCGACATTCATACGCCTGATGATGTACAGCGCACTCGAAGATCACAAATTTCGAGAAAAATTTTTCGCAATTTACAGCAACCCCCACATGCGATCCATTCGCCAGGCCATTCAAACCGGTGTCGATCAGGGCCAGTTTTGCGCGGTTGATCCGGCTGAATCGCTTCGCTCTTTCTTCTTTTCACTCCTGCAATACTGCATCAGCCGTTTTGTTGCGAGAAATGAAACCGATACACCAGAACGCGATGACGCCATGATTGAAAATCTCGTGACAATTTTTGTGCGCGGACTGCGAATGGACGAATCAACGAATCAGCGAATCAACGAATCAGCGAATCAACGAAGTTCGCACTGATTTTGGGTGGCGGGGCGGAATTCGTCTATTCGTCTATTCGCCTTTTACTTTAATCCTCTCATGATCGATTTACGCTTTCTTGAAGAAGGCAAAGCAATCCGGGATCCCATTTGGGGTTATATCCACATACCGCCCGATTTTTTACCCATTGTTGATGCCGAAGAATTTCAACGTCTTCGCGATATATCACAACTCGGGCACGTCTTGCTCGTGTATCCCGGAGCCCGCCACTCGCGTTTTGAACACGCTTTAGGTGTGTTTCACATTGCGGGCCATTTCCTCAAGCAATTGCTCAAAACCCAGCCCCCTCCAGATATTGATATCGACGATGTGCGCGTACTTCTCGCGGCGAGTTTGTTGCACGACATCGGTCATTATCCCTTTTCGCATCTGCTCGAAGAAATGCAGATGTTTTTTATTGACCATGAAACGCGGGGGCGCTACATCATTGAAGATCCAAGCACAGAAATTCATGCCGCGCTTCTCAAAGTGGGTATTGATCCCCAGCGCGTTGCAAATGTCATCGATTACCAGCAACGCACCATTCCCGACCGCGATATGCGCCTTGCCCACATTCTCAGCGGTACGCTCGATCCCGACAAAATTGACTATCTTCTGCGCGACGCGCGCTACTGCGGTGTCCCATTTGGCGAGAGCGTGAATAGAGACCGCCTCCTATCCTCAATTACATACCATCACGCGACACAGCGACCAGCCATCACTTACAAAGGCGTATCTGCGGCTGAAGCACTCATCTTTACCAGTTATCTGATGTATCGCAATGTTTATTGGCACCACGCGGTTCGCTCAGCCAATGCCATGTTCAAGCGCGGGATACAGGACCTTTTGGCGCATCCCAACTGTTCGCTGACGGAAAATGATTTTGACCGCGCCACCGAATCTGACCTGCTTCACCGTCTCGAAAAAGAACACACCGAACTCGAGATCTCCTATCGAACCAGCCTGATTGGCCGTCTCAAAAGACGCAAACTCTTCAAAGTTGCGCGCATATTCTTTCCCCATGAATACGCGCGCAACCTCATAAATCTATTTCGTCGTCTCTATGACGCACCCGACCAGCGGCGGGAACTTGAGATGGCCTTTTGCACCCACCTTTCCTCAAAGCACAATCTCAACCTCTGCGGCGATGAAATACTCCTCGACATTCTCCAATTTGACAAAATTCCCGAAGTAGATCTCAAAGTTTTTTTTGACGCCCACATCCCCGTAGAAAAAACAGAACCCTTGAGCTTTGACGACCCGGAAGTTTCTTTGCTCAAAAATTATCTGATCGACAATTTTGAGGCACAGGCTAAAGTGGTGCGTATCTTCTGCGACGATATTCCCAATTTACGCCAGGCCGTGCGCGATGAAGCCTTCGCATTTCTGAAAAACTGGGGAACAGTCAGAGCTTGATAAAATGAGTAAAAAGTTATATATTGCTCACTTCTAAATGTAGATTTACTTTACCTGGATTTATTGAAAATTGAAAGTTCTATATTCTCCCTCAGCCATAGATAAGTCACTCTCACCTTTACCTGGATTTTTTGCATGAAAAAATATCTGACTTTAATGTTTATCTCCCACAATGAAGGTTATATCAAAGAATACCATCTCTCACGCCCCAAATTTATCGGCAGTATAAGTGCATTATGCCTACTCCTTTTTCTCTCACTCGGCTATGTAGCCACAATTGGCAAAAGGGAAAGACTCGCCGAACTCAAGGAGGAAAACACGGCACTCCAACGCGAATTTGTCTTAATTCAAGAAGAATTGGAAAACATGCGCCACAACATGGACCAGCTACAGGAAAAAGATCGCATCATGCGCGCCTGGGTTGACCTGTCCGAGCCGAGTGACGAAGTCCGTCAAATAGGTGTGGGAGGTGGAGATGCCATACTGCCAGAATGGGAAAATGCCGTCTCAGACGACGTCTCAGATCTTCTGACTTATAACCGCACCAATATGGATCAACTCTTGCGAGAAGCGCACTTTCTGAAAACCAGTTTTGATACGATTTTGACAGTACTCAGCAAAGACATCCAGATGCGCCAGCACATACCTTCAATTACCCCTGTAAGGATGAAAAATCCGAGAATATCATCGGGATTTGGCTACCGTCGCGATCCATTCACCGGGCGTAGGCAATTTCACTTTGGTATCGATTATCCCGGTCGCAGGGGCACGCCTATTATCGCTGCAGCCGATGGGAAAATAGATAAAATTAACTATAATAATCGTTTGGGATGGTATGTGATTATCGACCACGGCTATGGCTTACAAACGCTATACGGGCACCTCAATGGCAGGCCGTCTGGCAAGCAGGGTGATCGCGTCAAACGCGGTGAAAAGATTGGGGAGATGGGCAGAACAGGACGCTCAACAGCCCCACATCTCCACTACTCAGTCTACAAAAATGGCGATCCCGAAAATCCCAAACACTACATCTTTGATCAAAAAACGCGCTCTTTGTTTTAACGAATCAGAGGATAAACTATGAGTTCCAGTACACTTTCTGTTTATAGTTCGCTATCTGTCGCAACGGTCTGGTCTGGTCATCCCGTCGGATTTGATCTATTGACCCACGGCGATGTGCAATTTATCGCGTTTTACAATGCCGAACGCAAAATGACCGTTGGAATGCGAAAGATAGATGAAGAGACCTGGATATTTGCACACCCCGAAGGTATATGGCTGGAGAATCGGGGCCGACTGTCATCGGAGATCGGATGGGACAGTCACAATTCACTGACCATGGCCATCGACGACGATGGCCATATTCATTTGTGCGGCAATATGCATGTGGATCCCTTGATTTATTTTCGCACAACGCGCCCACTCGATGTGACGAGTTTGGAACGCATAGACTTTATGGTCGGCAAAAATGAGGATCGCTGTACCTACCCCGTGTTTATGCGCGGTCCCAATAATGAATTGATTTTTCGATTTCGAGATGGCAGGAGCGGCAATGGCGTCGATTTTTACAACGTCTATGATGTCCAGACAAAAACCTGGCACCGGATGCTCAGTACGCCATTGCTCGATGGGCTCGATCGCATGAATGCGTATGCGCGCATGCCCGAAAAAGGGCCAGACGGGATTTATCACATGGTCTGGATCTGGCGCGATACACCCGATTGTGCGACCAATCACAGTATTTCTTATGCACGCAGTCCAGATCTCATGTCCTGGGAAACAGGCGGCGGCAACGCACTAACTTTGCCAATTACAATAGAAAGTGGTGCCACTATCGATCCCGTACCCCCAGGGGGTGGGTTGATCAATATGACGCAATCCCTGGGTTTCGACGACCAGAAACGCGCCGTGATCAGCTATCACAAACACGACGAAAATGGATACACACAAGCCTATTGTGCGCGTTTGGAAAATGGCGAGTGGGTATTTTACAAAGTGAGCGATTGGACCTATCGGTGGGAGTTTGGGGGCGGCGGCTCCATCGGTGCTGAAATTCGATTGGGCGGTATCCAGCCAGAGGCCGATGAGGGCCTCAGCATGAGCTATTGGCATATAAAAGAAGGCCAGGGAATCTGGAAATTACATCCCCAAACTCTGCAAGTGATCGGGACATACCCACCACCCGATAACGAGATTCCCGATGGATTAGAACAAGTGACATCTGATTATCCGGGCATGACTGTCAACCTGCGCAGTGCTCGCGGCAATGGAACACGTCCCGGAGAGCAACACGTCTTGCGCTGGGAAACACTGGACCGCAACCGCGACAGACCCAGAAAAAAAATCCCACCGCCGAGTGAATTGAGACTCTATATCCTTCGTAAAAAATAAAAACAGCCCTCCGGTGATCACCGGGGGGCTGTTGAGTTAATTATGCGCCAAGTGCCCAACCCACAGGTTGTGCTACAATATCATCGCCCAGATCGTGAATGCGAGGATCATTAGAGAGCACCAGTCCCTGCAAAATGGGTTTGTCTAAAATTTCGTCGAGTTTGCGCAAATGGCGGGCATCTGTGGAAGCGACGCGTTCCGCCATTTTTATTTCAATAGGCACAAAGCCATGTTCGGTTTCGAGCAACAAATCGACTTCGCGTCCATCAGCCGTGCGCAGATGGTAACAATCAATGGGCAACCGGCTATTTTGAATTTGTTTGTAAATTTCAGCAATAATAGCACTTTCAAATTCATGGCCTGTGAGTTGACCGCGTCGATTGAGCAACGCACGCTGGATGCCAGGATCGAGAAAATGAACTTTTGGTGCTTTGGACAGGCGTTTATTCAGGTTGCGAAACCACGGTTGTAACAAAATGACCTGGTAGCTTATTTCGAGATATGAAATGAAGCGTTTGACGGTTTTGGATGTGACGCCAGCAAGTTGAGCCAATTCATTCATATTGAGCAACACGCCAGTCAGCCCTGCCAATGCACGCTGCATGCGAGCAAACGGAGTGAGATCGCGCAAATTGGCGAGATCGCGCAGGTCGCGCTGAAGATAGGTTTGGATGTAGTCGTGCAACCAATCGTATTTATCGCGGACAGTGAGCATGGGATCAACGACGGCTGGCAGGGCACCAAAATTCAGATAATGTGCCATGTGATGTACTACCCGTGCGTAGCGTTCGCTCTGGAGTGGCATACCCGAATACAAAATATCGCGTTCACCAGTTTTTAGAAAACGGATGAATCTGGAATCCACAATAGTGTCATCCCAGGAATCCGTCAGCATTTCCGGTAATGTGAGAGGATACAGCTCAACCAGGGAGATACGCCCGGCCAAACTTTCGCGGATCTGTTCCATTAACAGGATTTGGCTGGAACCGAGCAAGATACTGCGCGCATCGGGATACTGATCGTAAACGGCTTTGATAGACTCTATGATCGCAGGTGCTTTTTGCACTTCATCCAGAATGACATTGGGATACTGTTGATACCACTGTGCAGCCGAAAGCGCTGTGAAATCTGGGCGCGTGATCGGATCATCGAGGGAAATATATGAATAGTCGGAAAATCCCGTTTGTACCAGTGTGGTCTTGCCCGTTTGTCGCGCACCTGTCAAAGCAATGAGACGCCCCAACCTGGAAGC
>VXRD01000170.1:0-42134 GCA_009838845.1 Gemmatimonadota bacterium
ATCCCTCAAATATTGACCACCATACACGGAATTGTAACTCTTTTGCTCCCCCGACAGCTACCCGTGGATTTTTTAGTGGAATAATGGGATAAACCACGCCCGGATAGGTTGGCTCACCAAAAAATGTCGCCGCATCTTGATCCTCTTGAGAAAAATAAGCATCCACATCGATATGAGAATGATAGATCGCGACAATCCGCCCGCCCGCTTGTTCCGCCTCCGATTGAATTTTCATCACATGCATATCGTTCATGCGATAGGCCGTCCTGGAAGTGCGCGGGTGGGTTTCGGGATCGGCAGCGTGCAATTTATCCTGGATATTCTCACACGGATGAATCGTCTGCACACCCGAAGCATCTTCGGTCACAATACCACAACACTCAGCCGGGTATTCCCGCTGTGCGTGGACAAACATGGCATTCCAAATCGCTTTGTCAAACATCTCTACCCCGCGGGATCGAGCCGCCACAGGGGCGTACTCATGTACTTCTCACCACTATCGGGAAACATCGTGACGATGACCCCTTCATCCAGTGTCTCGGCAACTCTCAGAGCAGCGGCCATCGCCGCACCACAAGACTGCCCCACCAGCAAACCCATATCTCGCGTCAACCACCGTGCAATATCATACGCATCTTCTGTTTCAATCCGTATCTTTTGATCCCACACCGATGGATCGTAAATGCCTGGCACAATGGACACATCCATATTTTTCAGGCCCTCAATCCCGTGAAATTCGGGTGGCTCAACGGCAATAATCTGCACATCGGGATTAAATGCCTTCAGACCTCTGCCAGTACCCATTACAGTACCACTCGTGCCCAACGTCGCCACAAAATGCGTCACCCTGCCCTGTGTCTGCGACCAGATTTCCGGTGCCGTGTGCAAATAATGCGCCCTGGAATTGGACGGATTATTGTACTGATCGGGTTTGTAATACAAATCGGGATTCGAAGCCAGCATTTCTCGACATTTTAAAATCGCACCATCTGAGCCTTCGAGAGGATCGCTCAACACCAGATCAGATCCATAAGACTGAATGACGTATCGCCGCTCAATACTCACACTCTCGGGCATAACCAGCTCGACGCGATATCCCTTTGCCGCGCCGATCATGGCATACGCAATACCCGTATTGCCCGAAGTCGAATCCAAAATCACTTTTTCCGGTGTGAGCACCCCTGCTTTTTCAGCATCTTCAATCATCTGCAAAGCGGGGCGATCTTTGACCGACCCGCCCGGGTTAAACATCTCCAACTTCGCCCAGATTTCAACCCCTGGCTCGATCTTGTCACCCAATTCCCGGATACGCAAAAGCGGCGTATTGCCTATCGCATCGAGAACCGAGTGTCGGATGCCAGAACGCTTTGATAGCTTTTTCCTACGCATAAATGGCCTTTAGCCGTTATTATGAAATTAGCCACGCTTTTTCATAAACCAAAAACGACCCCACGAGAGGGCCGCGATTACATCCAAATAATACTATTTTCGACATTATGTCAAGATTCAACAGGCACGGCATTAACCGCCGCATCAATAGGCTGTAAAAAGGTGTGAATACCGCACTCTGTCTTATCCGAATCCGCCCAGCGACCCGCGCGTTCGTCTGCATCTGCATCCGCAGCTTTGGTGCAGGGCCAGCACCCTATCGTGGCAAAGCCCTGATCCATCAAAGGATTATAGGGCACATCGTGTTCGACAATATAATCCCAGACCTGTTTGCGCGTCCACGGTGCCATGGGATTCAATTTGAGCAACGCGCGACCATCTGTCTCATAATATTCCAGAATGGAAATTTGGCTGCGGGTATCGCCCTGATCTCGCCGGCGGCTATTAATCCAGCCATTCAACTGGGACAACTTGCGCTGCAAAGGCTCGACTTTTCGCAACCAGCAACAGCGGTCGGCATCCCGCTTGTAGAGTTCATCACCGTAATCACGCGCTTGCTCTTCAACACTCAAACGAGAATGCACCCGCTCAATCTCAATCCCA
The DNA here is from genome assembly GCA_009838845.1 of Gemmatimonadota bacterium. NCBI lineage: Bacteria > Pseudomonadati > Gemmatimonadota > Gemmatimonadota bacterium. The sequence continues at coordinate 1,993 of VXRD01000170.1, forward strand.
TAGCGCGCTTCCACGCGGTCGATCAAACTCAGAGTTTCGGGAAACAGAAAACCCGTGTCAATTGTAAATACGGGAATTTGTGGCGCGACCTTTTGCATCACATCGAGCAAAACCATGCCGCTGGCACCAAAAGCAGTACCAAATGCCACGCGAGAACCCAGCGTCTCCCATGCCCAGATCAAAATATCTTCCAGAGGTGCTGTTTCAAATGCCCGGGACTGCGCATTCAATTTTTCGCGAGTAAGCACAAACATCTCCTATTCTTGAGTTCGTTGATTCACAATATATTTAATACCCGTTGTGATGTCAAGTTACCTCGCAATATAGCGGTCCCAAATCATAATTTTTATTTATAACTTTCTTGACCTTTTAAAAACAATATAATAGATTTATTTACTATATTTACTCGCAAGGGGCGCAAAAAAAGCCCTGAAATCATTGTGATTCAGGGCCGTTTTGTAATAGTGAGCGCGGCAGGATTCGAACCTGCGACCCACGGCTTAAAAGGCCGTTGCTCTACCGCCTGAGCTACGCGCCCATCCAGGATTTTGGTATAGAATTGTAAAATATACCATTCTGCCAAAATCTGTCAAGCAAAAGGAAAAAAATAATCCCATGATGCGCCGTCGCCGAAAAGGCAGAATTGTCAAATGGCTACTCTGGGTCTTCGGTGTGATTGGTGCCATTGCACTCGCCCTTGCACTGATCCAGATTGACGATGTTGTGATGGCTCAAGGCATTGTAGAACCAGGAGATAAAATATTTATCAACTCGCCCATGAGCCAGGACATCCACGAAATCCTCGCAGAACCCGGCGACTCCGTCATAGCCGGTCAACCCGTCGCCCGACTCTACGACGGCAATTTAAGAGCGGTAGCGGCAACCGCAGAACAGGAAATCAAACGGGAGATGGCCAACCTCGAAGCCGCACAGGCGCGGCTTGCCCTGCTGCGCGCACAGCCAACCCCCGAAGAAATCAAAATAGCCGAATCGCGTGTTGAGCAAGCGCGCATTAACCTCACAGCCCGGCAACAGGACCTCAAACGCGCACAAGCTCTCTATGAAGGCCAGCGGCTCTTCAGTCAGGAAGACTACGAACGCGCCAAAACCAATTACGACCTGGCTGAAGCCAGCTTAAAAGTTGAACTCGAAAATCTCAACCTGGTGAGACGCGGTCCCCTACCCGCCGAAATTCAACAGGCCGAAGCGGCAATGCGCCAAACCCAAGCATCTCTGGACAAGGCAAAACACAATCTCGAAGCCGCGCACGAAGCCCTCGAACGCGCAACCCTGCGCGCGCCAGTCAATGGCGTGGTGGCCCGCCAGGATCTCTATCCCGGCATGCAGGCCAGTCAGGGAGCCGTTGTCATGATCATCGCAGGAGAAGGCGAAGGTACAGTCATCGGTGCCTGGATGGCCGAAACCAGTGCGTGGAAGGTGCGCCCCGGCCAACCCGTTGAAATATTGAGCAACCTCTTTACCGACCGCGAGGGTTTTATCGGTCAGGGTGAAGTATCAGAAGTTCATGGGTATGCCGTCATCGAAGGCAATGTTCGCACCTTTGGTCTGGAAGTCGCAGTCAAGCAAACCCCCATCGCTCTGAGTTTTGGATCTACCGCTGATTTGCGTATCTATGTGGGGCGGCGCAGCATTTTGCAAACCATCCTCGGCTGGGAAAGCAATACTCAGTTCAATCAAGTAAAATCATCGATTGAATCATTCCAAGCGCTCCAACCCGACACTATCAATACGCCACAACCCGACACCATTAATACCCTACAGTCTGACACTATCGATACTCCACAGCCCGATACCATCAATACCTCACAGCCTGATACTTCCAGTAATGAGTAGTCAGCCCATCTCCGCCTTATCCTTCTCAATTCCAACAAAATCCTTGCTCGTTTTTTTGCCCTGTTATATTTTTTCCTGCCCAAATATCCCGGGGGCACACTGTCGTGCCCTGATTTGAACCCCTTTGGAGGACGCAATGGCAACAGCACAACAAGAAGAAAAATACGTCTATTTCTTTGGCGATGGCAAAGCCGAAGGCTCTGCAGAAATGCGCAACTTACTCGGTGGTAAAGGTGCGAACCTCGCAGAAATGTCGGGCCTTGGCATTCCCGTGCCCGCTGGATTTACCATTACCACCGAAGTTTGCACGTATTATTACGATAACGACAAACAATATCCCGACGCCCTTGAAAAACAGGTCCTGGACAACGTTGCCAAACTCGAAAATGTGATGGGCAGCAAATTCGGAGATGCGACAAACCCATTGCTTCTCTCCGTGCGCTCGGGTGCGCGCGTCTCCATGCCCGGCATGATGGAAACCGTGCTCAACCTCGGTCTCAACGATGAAATCACAGAAGGTCTCATAGCCAGGAGCAACAACCCGCGTTTTGGATGGGACTCTTATCGCCGCTTCATCCAAACCTATGGCGATGTGGTAATGGGCGTGACTCCTGAGGGTCTCGAAATAGACCCCTTTGAAGCCGCTATTGAGGAAGTAAAAGAAAAGCGCGGCATCGAAGACGACCTCGACATGACCGTAGAGGATCTCAAAACTCTCGTCGATATGTTCAAAGACATCGTCCAAACACGCACGGGACAAAATTTTCCCACCGACCCCATCGAGCAACTCTGGGGCGGTATTGGTGCAGTATTTGGCTCATGGCAGGCGGATCGCGCCATCACCTATCGGCGTCTGGAAAATATCCCTGGAGACTGGGGAACAGCCGTCAACGTACAGTCCATGGTCTATGGCAACATGGGCGACGACTGCGCCACAGGCGTTGCATTTACGCGCGACCCCTCCACGGGTGAAAACATCTTTTACGGCGAATTTCTCACCAACGCGCAGGGCGAAGACGTGGTTGCAGGCGTGCGCACGCCCGAGCCTGTAGAACGCCTGAAGAGCAGACAGCCCGAAGCATATCAAACACTCGAAGGCATCTATCAAACCCTCGAAAAGCACTATCGAGACATGCAGGACATCGAATTTACCGTGCAACAGAGCAAACTCTGGATGCTGCAAACCCGAGGTGGCAAACGCACTGCGGCTGCCGCCGTCAAAATTGCCGTTGACATGGTTAACGAAGGACTGATCACCCGGAGCGAAGCTATACAGCGCGTGGAACCCGAACAACTCGACCAACTCCTGCACCCCACTTTCGATCCCTCAGTTGAACGCAGTGTGTTGGCTACGGGATTGCCCGCTTCACCGGGTGCTGCATCGGGAAAGGTCGTCTTTCTCGCCGAAGAAGCCGAAGAAGCCGCCGAACAGGGCGAACGGGTTCTGCTGGTGCGTCTTGAAACCTCGCCCGAAGATATCGGCGGCATGAACGCCGCACAGGGCATTCTCACCGCACGCGGGGGCATGACCTCACACGCCGCTGTGGTTGCCCGCGGTATGGGCAAATGCTGTGTAGCTGGTTGTGGCGATCTGGCCATCGACTACACAGCGAATCAATTCTCCGTTGGCGATACCGTTGTCAAAGGTGGCGACTGGGTCTCCATTGACGGATCTACGGGCGAAGTCATGCTCGGCCAGGTCCCCACACAGGAACCCGAACTTTCGGGTGATTTTGCCACCTTAATGGGCTGGGCCGACGAGATTCGCACACTCAATGTGCGCACCAATGCGGACACACCACACGATTCGGCTGTTGCACGCGAGTTTGGTGCCGAAGGCATTGGTCTGTGCCGAACGGAACACATGTTCTTCGAAGGCGACCGCATCAATATCGTACGCGAAATGATTCTCGCCGATGACGAACAGGGCCGCCGTCGTGCCCTCGAAAAACTATTGCCCATCCAGCGCGGCGACTTTGAAGGCATTTTCAATGCCATGGCAGGGCTGCCCGTAACCGTTCGCCTGCTCGATCCCCCCCTGCACGAGTTTCTCCCACACGAGAGCGACCAGCAAGAGGAAATGGCAAGGCGGCTCGATACCTCATTGCGCGTGATTCAGGACAAGGTCGAATCCCTCAACGAATTTAATCCCATGCTCGGGCACCGCGGCTGCCGGCTGGGCATCACCTATCCAGAAATTTACGAAATGCAGGTGCGTGCCATCCTCGAAGCCGCCGCCAATGTGGGATCCAAAGCCGTTCCCGAAATCATGATCCCACTCGTGGGCGCGGTCAAAGAATTTACCGAACTCAAAATCATGACAGACCGCGTGGCTCGCGCAGTGGAAAGTGAAACCGGCAAGCGCGTCGCGTATCTCATCGGCACCATGATCGAAATCCCCCGCGCTGCCCTCACCGCTGCCGAAATTGCCGAACACGCAGAATTTTTCTCGTTTGGCACCAATGACCTCACGCAAATGACCTATGGTTACTCGCGCGATGACGCCGGCAAATTCCTGGGCGAATACGTCGAAAAGGGCATCCTCGAAAACGATCCCTTCCAGACCCTCGACCAGACCGGCGTGGGGCAACTCGTCGAACTCGGCACCAAAAACGGACGCGACGCCCGCGGCGATCTCAAAGTGGGTATCTGCGGCGAACACGGCGGCGATCCATCCTCTGTACACTTCTGCCACAACATCGGCATGGACTACGTATCCTGTTCGCCCTTCCGCGTACCCATCGCCCGCCTCGCAGCCGCCCACGCTGCACTGGAAGATTAATCTCCTATTTCTGGATAGGGATAAACACACAAGCACCCGCTTCTTCAACTGAGAAGCGGGTGCTCGTTTTTTGTCCGCTATCCTGCCACCACAAACGCCCGTGCTTGATTTTCCCCCGTGCGTACACTATATTTCGAGAACTTGAATATTTTTATTTATATGTAAATTTACGGGGTTTTGGATGTCTGCACGGGTCATTGCCATAGCCAATCAAAAAGGCGGCGTGGGCAAAACCACCACAGCCGTCAACCTATCTGCGTGTCTGGCTACTGCTGAAAAGAAAACCCTGCTACTCGACATAGACCCACAGGCCAACGCGTCCAGCGGATGTGGCATTGAGGTAAATGAACAAACGCCCTGTGTGTACGAAGTACTCCTCGAAGATGTGCCCTTAATGGAAGTCATATACCAGAGCGACCTGCCCTTTCTTAGCATTGCGCCCTCTCACATTCGACTCACCGGTGCCGAAGTTGAAATGGTCTCCATCATTTCACGCGAACAACGCCTCAAAAATGCCCTCTTGCAAGCGCGCGAAGCCTACGACTTTATCATCATCGACTGCCCCCCCTCACTGGGCTTACTCACGCTCAATGCACTGACGGCAGCCGACTCCGTCCTCATTCCCATACAATGCGAATACTACGCACTCGAAGGCCTGAGCAAATTGCTCAACACCCTGCGCCTCGTGCAGCAACACCTCAACCCCCATCTCGCCATTGAAGGCGTACTCCTCACAATGTACGACGGACGTCTCAATCTGGCGCGCCAGGTTGCCGAAGAAACCAAATCGCATTTTGGCGACCGCGTCTATAACACGATTATCACTCGCAATGTCAAACTCGGCGAAGCACCCAGCTTTGGCAAACCCATCATCCTCTACGATATTATATCTACCGGCGCGCAAAATTACATGAACTTAGCCGGGGAGGTCATCAATGGCTAAACGCAATGCCCTCGGCAAGGGATTGGGCGCCCTGATTCCCGGTGCCGATGCAACCCCTGCCGACAAAATAACATCGGAAATTGCTCCTTCGCCTACGGGACAGACCCAACGGCAAATCATCGAAATACCCATTGATGATATTGAACCCAATCCCCACCAGCCACGCACGGAATTCGATCCCAAAGCCGTGGGCGAACTGGCGCAATCAATCCGCGAAAAAGGCATCATACAGCCTGTTTCTGTGCGCCGCTTTGGCTCGGGCTATCAACTGATCGCAGGCGAGCGACGTTTCCGCGCCGCGCGTCAGGCCGAACTCGCGGTCGTACCTGCGATTGTTATGGATGTGGGGACAGACCAGGAAATGATGGAACTCTCGCTAATTGAAAACATCCAGCGGGAAAATCTCAACCCCATAGAAGAAGCCAAAGCCTATCGCATGCTCATAGAGGAGTGTTTTCTAACACAGGAAGAAGTTGCCGAACATGTGGGCAAAGACCGCTCGACCATTGCCAACACCTTGCGCCTCCTCGCATTGACACCAGAAGTCCTTGACGCACTCCAAGCCGGGCAGATATCTGCAGGTCACGCCCGCGCACTGCTGGGCCTTGACAACGCGGAACAACAAATTGCCTTATGCCAGCGGATTATTGCACAGGAATTATCGGTTCGCCGCACAGAAGCCCTCGTCAAAGCACTCAAAGAAGACACCACGTCCAAAAAATCCACGCCGCCCAAAGACCCCAACTTGCTATTTCTCGAAGAAGACCTCCAGCGTTATTTTGGCACAGCGGTCAACATCAGCCGCAGAGGCTCCAAAGGCAAAATCGAAATCGAATTTTACAGCAATGACGACCTCGAGCGCGTACTGGAATTGTTGCGAAGTAGAGAGTTTTAAATGGAGATATTATGAAACACCTATTGTACATCCTATCCTGTCTCTTCATCGGCTGTTCTGCCATTCCCGAAACACCACAATCCGTGGATATTGTCGTTGACGATTTTGGCCTTTATGACCAGAACGGTGAATTCCACACCCTCCACGAGCACTCAGACGCATCTGCCATCGTCTTATTCGTCCAGGGCAATGGTTGCCCTATTGTGCGCAATGCTGTGCACGACCTCAACGCAATACGCGATGAATACGCGCCCAAAGGCGTACAATTTTTAATGCTCAATGCCAATTTGCAAGACGACCGCGAAAGCGTACGCGAAGAAGCCAATGCCTTCTCCATCGACTATCCCATCCTCATTGACGAAACGCAACTCGTCGCCGAATCGCTCGACCTGCACCGCACGGCTGAGGCACTTGTCATCGATCCCAAAACGTGGCACATCCTCTACCGAGGTCCCATCGACGATCGCCTGAATTACGAAGCGCAAAAACCCAGTGCATCCAACCATTATCTCGCCGATGCACTCCTCGCCCATCTCAAAAATGAAGAAATCGCCGTCAAAGCCGTCGCATCACCCGGCTGCCTGATTGCTCTGCCGGGCAAAGACCGCGCACAACACAAACAGATCTCTTATGCCAGAGAAATCGCGCCCATTCTGCAAAACAAATGCGTCACCTGTCACCAACCCGGCGGCATAGCCCCCTTTGACATGACCGATCACAAAGAAGTCGCGGGCTGGTCCCCAATGATGCGCGAAGTCGTGCGCACACGCCGCATGCCCCCCTGGCATGCAGACCCACACATAGGCACATTCAGCAACGACCTGTCGCTCACACAACAAGAAGAACAAACCCTCGTTCACTGGATCGAAGCCGGATCGCCCCGCGGCGATGGCCCAGACCCCCTATCCGAAAACCCGACACAAGCCACAACCTGGGCTTATGGAAAGCCCGACCTGGTCATCGCATTGGAACGGCAAGAAATCCCCGCAACCGGCATTATCGACTATCGCTATCTCAAAATTACAGTGCCCATAGACCGTGATGTGCGAGTGCGCGGCACCGAATTTCTGCCGGGAAATCGCGCCGCCATGCACCACGCCCTCGCGCGCGTGATCTATCCCAAAGGACACAAAATGAAAACCGTCAAAAAGAACCGGTGGTTAGACGGCATCTTTGCCTCTTATGTACCGGGCATGGACGGTGTCATGCTGCCCAAAGGCACGGCGCAACTACTCCCCAAAGGGAGCAGAATCCAGTTTCAAATCCACTACACGACCACAGGACGCCCCGAAGTGGATGAAAGCAAACTCGGGTTGTATTTCACCGACGCACAAAACCTGCGCGAACACCGCGTGGTCGGTCCCGCCAATCCGAAAATTAAAATCCCACCGCATGCGAGTGCCCATCGCGATTCATCCGTAAAAATCTTTGAACAGGATGCCACCCTCTACACCCTCTTCCCCCACATGCACTTCCGGGGCGCGGGCTTCCGCTATGTGGCACATTTTCCCGATGGAACCCGCGAAACCCTGCTCTCCGTGCCAAATTACACGTTCAACTGGCAGCGGTTCTACGCCCTCTCAACCCCCAAACACCTACCCGCTGGAACGCGCATAGTCAGCCATGCCGTCTTTGACAACTCGGCAAAAAACAAACTCAATCCCGATCCATCCGCAACGGTTCGCTGGGGTGAGCAAAGTTTTGACGAAATGCTAATTGGATACATGGGCATTGTCGATGGTAAAATTGAACAAACCGCTCAACTTTCGGCACTGGAAGAGTAATCACCCTGTACGGGCTATGGCTCAATCGCATAACACTCAACCGCCGTATTCGCGGGCGTGCGAACTGACCACGATGCCATGGCGACCTCCGGCACATTCCGAAATGTATTGTGTACCAGCATAATCGAAGGCATACTCCCGATTGTTCCAATCACCCAGAGATTTTTCCGATTCAGCTCTATAATCTCTCCAAATAGCCGAATTTGTTCGGCCTCGTCCGGCGTCTCCTCAATCTGCCAGAACAGTTCAATGCAGCGCCGCATATCTCCCGTGGGCGTCTCCCCCCGTTTTCCATTGGTCAAAAGCCAATGCGTGAACCCAATCGCATGGCTCGATCCCACATTATAAGGGACAAACAGGCGCGGCTCCAAAAGTGGGTTCTGAACCTCACCCCCCGCAGTTGCCGCATCGTGTATCAATGCCTTTCTTCGCTCGTAATAAAGCTGTCGGGCTTCCTCTTTGATCTCCGTCTTCACCCCAACCGCCGTCCAATAATTCGCCACCAATTCCAGCACCCGATTGTTGATCGACATCGTTTCAATTGCCACTCTGATCGGCTTGCCATCCGGACGCAATCGCATACCGGACCGATCTCTCTCCACCAGCCCCATATCGTCCAAAAGCGAGTTGGCCTTATCCGGCTCATATTCGATATATGCTTTTTCAAAAGCCTCTGAATAATGCACTGATGTCCGCAAAGGCGCCGGTTGTCTGGGCTGACCGATACCAAACCCACCGACCTCGTTAATCGCCTCCCGATCAATCGCATATGACAGCGCAATGCGGAACCGACGGTCCCATATAATTTCACGCATCACCGGATCCTTATGGTTCAAATTCAGTGCAACGCACTCTCCCCCGGTCCCTCCAGTAATCCAGTGCAACACCCGGTACCCCCCACGCGACTGATTCTCCATAAATAATGAATAATTTTCGATCAAAATGTGCCGCCCCTGCATCCCAATCTCCCCGTTGATCGCTTTGAGATTGATCGTCTCGCGGTCGTAAATCTCAAAAGTCATACGATCAATATAAGGAAGCTGGTTCCCCTCTGGATCCACCTTCCAATAATAGGGATTGCGCTCGAATACAGAAGGACGAGCCGGTGGCGGCGCCACGACAACCCACGGCCACAGCCTGGGAATATCCGGGTTCCGCCAGTCCCGCTTGTCTTGAAAAAGCTGGTGCCAGAAATCAAAACCGTGTTCCCCCGCCATCGATTCCAATTTCTCCAGCGGCACATACCGCGGATGAAACTGCGCCATATAATGCGCCGGATACCGCAACATTTCGTATCCGCGCCCCCACGCCAGCAATTTCAAAAAAAGACCATTGGGTCGCTTGAAGCGAAAACGCACCGTGTACGCATCGACTTTCTCTATCGCCATCACCTCGCCTCCCCGCTGAAAATCCCGCGCCACCACCGGTGTCAACTCCTCGTTACGCAACACATTTTCATGCCAGAAGAAAATATCCTCTACCGTAAAGGGATGTCCATCTGACCAGCGCACCCCCTTTCGCAACCAAAACGTGTGCGTCCGTCCCCCATCGGATATCTCCCAGTGCGTTGCCAGATTGGGAAGAATTTTCTGCCCCATCGGATCCCATCTCACCAATCCTTCATAAGCAAATCGCGCCTCCACGATGCCTATATCTCTCGGTCCCGTTGCAAACCGCGTCCAGGTGCCTCCATAAGGCCCATTCTGATGGGGCGGCACGATCACCAGCGGATTTTCCGGCAGCCGTTCCTCAACTGGTGGCAACTCACCCACCGCCACCCTCTTTTGAAGCATTGGGGCTTCCCGAAACTGCCGTCCCCTTCTCTCCGGCCATTCCATCACCCGATGCACGGCTTTTGCTGTCTTAGGATGTCGGTCTGGCACCACAACCTGTATAGCTCCCTCTGTAGGACTTTGCACCAGCCTGCCCATAATCGCCTCAAACTCAGACGCCTGTTGCATTGACTCCGCATCCCTGGGCATCAGGTACCAGGTCACATACCCCAGTAACTCCACCAGGGCGACCAGTCCCAAAAAGACCACACCCACACCCATTCCTATATGTAGAATATTCCGGATCATTATTCTCCACCACATGTATAGAAAATCCCCGCCAGATAGCGCAACTGATGGGGACCTGCATTGCAAAACATAGACAATGGCAAATCGAGTGCTAATATTCCTTACTTCTGTGTGGGCACATAGCGCGACCAGTCCTCCGTCCGGTTGCGCTCATGCTGCTTCCGGGTCCACTCGGCGGACAGCTCCACATAGGGCTGGGTGGATGATGGGTGCAGCCACGGCACAGCGCCTTCCGGAAACAAAAACCAATCATGGCGAGAGACAATGTAGCCCCGAATAAAAGCTCGGGGGGCGTCATCGGTAATGTAATTGACCACGTACAGATCGCCGCTGGGGAGTTGCACCCACCCGGAATAGCCGCTATCGGGATGAAGGCTGCGGTCATTGTCCAGAAAGGCGAACCTGGCCTGGCGATAGTCGGTCGCGTAATCATTCGGGTTCGGATCGTCTCGGCGAACCGCCTCGGCGGTAGTCTCTACATACAGGGCCAGGCTGGTGGATACAGCAGAGCAGAAGCGGTAGGTGACTACGATCTCGCCAGACCGAACCCGGCCGACCGATGGACGGCCCAGGCAGGAGTGCATCTGGCTGCGAAAGGCTTCAGACCATGTGCGACCACCGTCGTCCGAAGTACTCTTCCAACCCGTGAACCGCTCCCCATCTTCACGCATATAGCAGACCACCGTGCCATCGTCCAGTTCGGCAAAATCGCCTTCGTTTAGCCGCAGGTAAGGCGGAGCTGGAACTACTGAGGGTCCCTCCCAGGTTCGACCACCGTCGCCGGAACGATAGATTGTCTGCTCTTCCTTCAAGCCGGAGAGCCTCCCGTCCGTAGAACGCTGGCGGGTCACACCGACGAGCAGATTGCCGTTGGAGAGCTCCTTGATGGAAGGCACGATCCCATCGGTGATGCCCGTCTCTACAGGCCCTTCCCATGTCCGGCCCGAATCACTGCTCCAGAACAGCAGGTTCTCAACCGGATTCACCAACCGATCCCGACCGGGCGCGTAGAAATCTACGATCAGCAACAGGGTTCCATCCCGGCAGACTGTAATGCGGGAACAGTTCAGTCGCCCTTCCCCCTTCTCGCCATCCTTCTCAATGACTACTTGCCTGGGCTGCCAGGTGTAGCCACCGTCCTCGCTGTGGCGCACTACGATCCGCGAGAAGGGCCAGGGGCCATGAGCCATGCTCTCGCGGTAAGTGCAGACGAGGATGCCATCCAGCGTCCGGGCAATGTCGGCAAAAGCCTCATAGACTTCGTCATCTCGTGAAACAGTGAGCTTCTGCATATTCACTAATGTCCAGTTAAACGATTACTTATATGGTGGGCCTCGTCTCCAACTGAATAGATTTCGCGTCAAGAGTGTACCTGGGAAACCCGGCCTGACAGTCTTTGGTTTAAGTTAGCTTTTTTTAAAAAATTTCAAAAGGAGTTTTTTTATCCAGGACTTCACGTGGACACAGCAATATAACGAGACCGGATTGTACCTGCCGCTTGACTTCCCCTGTTAGCAAACCTTATATTATTCTGAAGCCCTGGAAATATGATGGCAGTTGGAAAAGGATCCATCTTCACAGTCAAGATCCCACCAGTGTAGAGAGTGGAGGTGTACAATGGGAGTTTCTGTCGGATTTCGGCGTTTTACTTTCTCTTTTTGGGTCCCCTGGACGTCAATCTGGATCCTCACACTTGCCATCTCTGCCCAGGATCTACCGTCCGAGGCGGCACCACAAGTCCTCTCCAAAGCCAAGCGGGACTCTATGATCGCCCTGGGAGAGCAACAGATGCGAGCGAGCGAGTTGGGCAAGGCCGTTGATACATTTGCCCGCCTGGCCGAGGCATACCCGAAAGACGCCGCCCTTCAGATCCGGCTCGGCTACGCTGCCCTCAAGAAGGAAGACTTCGAGGTAGCCAAAGATGCCTTCGCAGCGGCCAGGGAACTCGATCCCAACCTCCCCAATGCCCGCGTGGGTTTGGGGCTGACCCACGTCAAGATGCCTGGCAAAGGACTGGCGGCCTTCTACAATTTCCGACGTGCTGTGGGTGAGGGTAAGCGGGCGGCCAAGATCGATTCAGCTTACGCCCCGGCCTACTTGCTTCTCGGAGAGGCCTACGAACACTTTCGGGGGGATCACCAAAAGGCGATTGGATACTATTTAAAATACGTTAAACTGGAGTCCAATGACCCGGATGGCCTCTACGCATTCGGGCTTTCCTGCGTGCGGGCCAGGCAATATGACAAGATTAACACCTACCTCATCCCTTACCTTGAGGCCAATCCCCAGGAGTTCCGGCTCCTGCCCCTGGTGGCCCAGGGCTATTTCTTCCATGAGCGCTTCGAATCAGCCCTGGAGTACTTCGAACGCTATCTACAGAACCTGAACGAAGGGGAACGCCAGATCTATACGGATATCTCACTCGTGGCCTCCAGGAAAGAACTCGACGATTATCGGGCTATCGCTGAAGCAGCGAAGCGCCAGGCCTATCTGGAGCAGTTCTGGATGCGTCGGGATTCCGATATCCTGACCCCTATCAACGAGCGTATCATCGAGCACTACCGCCGGGTGTGGTATGCCCGCACCTTCTTCGCTGCGGGACCCCATCCCTGGGACCGGCGGGGAGAGGTCTATATCCGCTATGGGGAGCCCGACTTCAGGTCGCGGTCCGACCTGAGGCAACTCAGTGTGAATGCCGAAGTTGAGGCCGTGCGCACCCGGATGGCGGTGGATATGTATGGACCCGAGGCCAACTATTTGACTTTTACCGGACCGGTCTTCCCGGTCCGGACGCGCCGTGACGCTCTGTCCGATGACATCACCGTTGACCCTCGTCAGATGGCTGAAGGGACAGCCGTTGGAGATCCCATCCTGGATGATGAGAATGTTGAAGCGCTTTCGGGATCGACGGATTCGGACCTGGATCGCCTTATGTTGCAGAATATTCCCACTCCACAAGAAGATGAACTCGGGAGCCTTTCCGATGATATCCTGGATATAAAGACTCGGCTCAATTTCCAGGGCTATACGCCCCTCACGATCGACAACGAGGTCAATACAGTTCCCTGGGAGACCTGGACTTATACACAGATCCAGAACGGCATCGAGTTTACCTTTACCGACGAACTGGGCAACCGCACCTACGACTTTGCCCCGATTCCCCCGATACCTGCCGGGCAAAGACAGTTGAAATACACGGCGCGAATGCTCGAATATGCGCCCAAACTCGTCTTTGAAAGGACTGTTGTCGCAACCCCGGACTATTACCGTCCCAGCCTCCGAGGCTCTGCTCTCCACTTCTACTACGACCTGGCCGACTTCCGAGGCCCCGATGGGCAGACCACGCTCGAAGTCTATTACGGCATTTCACCCAAACAATTAGAATTCGTCGAAAAGGACACGGGTTCGATGATCCATGTGCAGGCCGCACTGGCTCTGGCGGACGAAGGCCACACCAACATCTATCGAACGACAGATACGTTTTCCTATCGAAATACCGGAGAAGCCGACTGGGCGAAAGGGACGTTTGTCCCCGATGTGCTTCAGGTCCAGGTGCCACCGGGAAAATACGAACTTCAGGTTCACCTCAAGGACCTGATCGCAGGACACGTCGGGGTCTATAAACAGTCGCTGGAGATTGAGGACTACCGGTCGATGACGCTCCAGATGAGCGACATTGAGCTCGCTTCCGCCATCGGCGATAAAGGATCGAACAACAGATTTCGGAAGGGCAATATCTGGGTGGTGCCGATGCCCTCCCGTGCCTACAAATCGGATCAGAAGGTCTATGCCTATTTCGAGATCTACAACCTGAATAAAGACGCTTTTGGTCAGACCCGCTACAAGGTGCAATATCTGGTTCGGTTCAGCCCCGAAGGTTCGGTGGGGATTGTCGGAATGGTTGCCTCTGGGTTCCGATCCCTCCTCAGGAGCAAGAAACCTCAGGTCTCAGTGACCTACGAGCAGGTCGGATCGGAATCGAGTGAAAATGAGTATGTAGAGCTGGATTTGAGCAAGACCAAACCCGGTATCAACGTCCTGGAAGTGACAATCACGGACCTGGTGAGTGGTGAGACGGCCACACGCGAGATCGGCTTCCACTATGGAAGACGGTCGAAAAACAAGCGTGTCTCGAACGAACATTAGTAATAAAGGATACATGTCAGAAGGAGCCCCCATGGAACCCAATTACGACGTAGATATGCAACTGGACGTAAAAGTCCCGATGCGGGACAGAGTTAATCTATCCGCTGATATCTACCTCCCCAGAGCCGCGGGAAAATTCCCCACTGTCTTGATGCGTACCCCCTACAGCAACAACACCGATATCATGATCGAAAAAGCCCGGCAACTGGCCAACTGCGGCTACGCCTGTGTGATGCAGGACTGTCGCGGTCGCTGGGACTCGGAGGGCAACGACTACCCTTTCCGGGAAGACAAAGATGGCTACGACACCCAGGAATGGATCGGTCGCCAGGAATGGAGCAACGGCAAAATTGGTATGTCCGGTGCTTCATACCTGGGCCTGGTCCAGTGGCAAAGCGCACCGCACAGAAGCCAGTATCTCACCTGCCTTGCCCCTCGCGTCATCTGCTGTGACTACTTCAGCGGGCTGGTCTATCCCGGTGGTGCCCTTCAGCTCAACGTCCTCATGACCTGGGGCATGCGCACCACCGCTCGCACTGCCCAGAGCATCGAATACCACAACTGGACTGAAGCCTTTCGTTATCTCCCCCTCATAGAAATGGACGAACAGGCCGGGCGCAACCTCGGCTTCTGGAAAGACTGGATTCAACACGCCGCCTACGACGATTACTGGGACGAAATCAATGACGAAAAACGGTGGGGTGACATCGCTGTCCCCGCATTCAACATGGGTGGCTGGTATGACCTTTACGCCGCAAACACCTTCACCAACTTCAACGGTCTGCGGCATCACGGCCGCACCCCCGAAGCCCGGCAAAGTAAGCTCATCGTCGGGCCGTGGCCCCACGTCTTGAGCGCCTCTCCCCGAACAGGCGACATCGACTTCGGCGACCACTCAATGGTGGACTTAGAGGCTCTGGAACTGCGCTGGTTCGACTACTGGCTCAAAGGCATCGACAACGGCATCGTAGATGAACCGCCTCTGCGTATCTTCATCATGGGCACCAACGAATGGCGCAATGAAAACGAATGGCCCCTGGCGCGCACCCGGTGGCAGAAATGGTATCTCCATTCCCGCGGCACTGCCAACACCCTGCTCGGCGACGGGAGCCTGTCTCCCACCCTCCCAGAAGGAGAGACTTCGGACCACTTCATCTACGACCCTCGGTACCCCGTCCAGACCCTGGGTGGCAACAACTGCTGCTCGCCCCACATCGTGCCCTGGGGGCCCTATGATCAGCGCCCGGTCGAGATGCGCAGCGATGTGCTCTGTTACACCTCGGCTCCCCTGGAAGCCGACCTGGAAGTCACCGGACCAATCAAAGCCGTGCTCTACGCCGCCACCGACAGCCCGGACACCGACTGGACGGCCAAGCTGGTAGATGTCTCCCCCACGGGTTACGCCAAAAACCTCTGCGACGGCATCTTGCGTGCTCGCTACCGCGAAAGCCTTACCAACCCAACCCTGCTCGAACCCAACCAGATCTACGAATACGAAATCGACCTCAGTGTCACCGGCAACGTGTTTCGGAAAGGCCACTGCATCCGTGTCGAAATTTCGTCGTCCAACTTTCCGCGCTTTGACCGCAACCCAAATACCGGCCACGAATTCGGCACCGATACAGAGATGCGCCCGGCTCGTCAGACCGTACATCACTCGAGACAGTATCCGTCTCACATCGTATTTCCCGTCATTCCGGCAACCTGATGCCAGACCTTTCCAAAGAGTAAGGTTCACCAATTCACAAGAGGTCAACTGTTTATACCTTCTCCTCAAACATTTCATCCCGAAGCCTATATGAATCAAAAAATCCTTGACAGATGATATGAATAAGTGTATTATTTTTACTAATGGTCTGACCATTATACCATATAATGATATGGCTGGTTTTGTAAACCAATATCTGTACAATGAAAGGCCGGGAGAATGGAATTTGTTTAATAGCATTGAAAAAGAAAATCTGAGTAAGAGGATCATCGGTGCAATCAAGAACCATATTTTGCAGAATGGATTGATGCCCGGAGACAGGTTGGCCACAGAGCGAGAGATGGCAGAAGCGTTTGGTGTGAGTCGTGCCTCCGTTCGAGAAGCGGTCAAGATCTTAGAGGCAATAGGCGTTCTGGAAGCTCGTCCCAAGCATGGGATCAGTGTCAAAGAGTTCGATCCTCAGGCTTTGTTTAAGTATCTGAGCTTTGTTCCATCCATAAATAAAAAGACGATTATAGAGATGTACGAATTGCGGCGGGCGGTGGATATTGGAATTGTGGAGATGGTAATAGAGCGCGTAACTGAAGATCAGCTGGAAGTGATGGGGCAACACCTGGAAGCGATGCGGGAGGCGTTAGAACGTCCTGTCGAGTTTTACACGCACGACTGGGCGTTTCACTTTGCGACCTACGAAGCAACGGGGAACCAGGCGACTCAGGCTCTTGGACGAGTACTGAGTGAATTTTTCGTTACGGCGCACCGCGAGTGGTGGGACTGGGAGAGCATTGACCTGGAACACTTCCAGAACCACGAGCGGATCTTCCTCGCTCTGAAGGCGCGTGATCCAAACGGGATGCGGCAGGCAGTGTGGGATCACTTCGACACCGGCATGAGGCAATGGGTAAAGCGCACGCAGTAAGTCCAGTCGATCTGAAATCGGGTATAAGAGAAAAGAGTTGAAGCGTATTATTCGCAAGGCGCATAAAAAAAGCCATTAGCTACCAACCTTGCGCGGAGGAGCTAATGGCCAGAGCAATGTGAGAAAATATTATAATTTCTCTCATTGCGCCTTTCAATATCAGAAAGATAGATTTTTATGTCAAGTAGAAATTAGCGAAACTTAACTAAGTGTGAGGATTAGCGAAACTTAACTAAATATGGAGTAGAACGGTTGGTGCATTTTAGAAAGGAATCGTATTGCCTGGGGCTCATTTGTTGCAATGTTTCCATTTGCGTGACTTAGGATTGTTATCTGTCGGAGGGTATCGATGGCTACCTTGAAGGCCGGGATCGTGGGGCTTGGATTCGGGGAGTCGCACCTGAGGACATTCCACGACTACATCGACGAAGTGGATGTCGCTGCGGTGTGCGATATAGACGAGGAAAAGGCGAACCAGTTCGCCAGGGAATACGGGGTGCCCAGAGTCTATACAGACTACGGGGACCTGCTGGCCGACCAGGACGTGGACTTCATATGCACGGGCACGCCGGGATTTCGCCACGGAGATGAGTGTCTGGCGGCCCTGGAGGCGGGAAAGCACATCCTGACGACCATTCCGATGGTGGAGAATGCCGACAAGCTGCACCAGTGCATGGAAATCGTCAAGGCGGTAGAACGAACAGGCCTGAAGCTGGCCATGGAGCAGAATAGCCGGTGGGATCCACGCACGATCACCCTGAGGCGGCTGGTGAAAGATGGCACAATCGGCGAGGTATGCTACGCCGAGTCTGAATATACACACAGCCTGGTGTACCTGTTTGTAAGAGATGGGAAAAAGACCTGGCGGGACGGGTTCGGTACAACGACGCAGGAGAGCATCTCTTCCGGCGGCGGCATTCACGCGATCGACGACATCCGTTGGATCATCGGGCAGGATTTCACCGAGGTGGTCGGGTTGGGAAACCGCATTTACTCGCCATATCGGACAGTCAACGACTGGGAGACAGCAATTTTCAGGACGACCGGTGGGGTGACGGTAAAGATTGCCTGTTGCAAGGCGATGGCCTGGCCCGGCTGCAACCTCTACAAGTCGCTATACGGCACCAGGGCGGCCGTTGAGGGAGATCGGCGTAATGGAGTACTCGGTATTGCACATGCACAGGAGGAAGGCGGGCTTCCCGGAGAGATTGAGCCTCTGGAGTTGGTGGGGCTCGAACTGGATGCCGAGGTTGCCAAAAGAACCGGTCACGGCGGTGGTACGTACCACAACTGCCGCGACTTCGTAGATGCGATTTTAGACGATAGGCTGCCATTTATCAACGTTTACGAAGCGGCAAAGAGCTGCGCTGCGGCAATCAGTTCGCTAATCTCGATCAACGAGGGGGGCCGGAAGGTCTATATCCCCCAGTTTTACAATCGGCTCGGTCCGGAAAGGGAGATCATCTGAGACGGGTGAGTTGATCGAAAAATGACTGCGTATCTTCAAGGAGGCGTTTATGAGAAGGATCATGGGTTTATGGATTCTTTTGTGGGTGTTGTCGCCCACGGCTTTTGCTGTGGCTCAGGAAGAGGGCCACAGAGGGGGGTTCGGCGTATTCGCCGAGCTTTATTCGCCGCTGTTTAACTTCAGGGATATGTACACCGAGGGATTCAAGCTTGGGGCTGCTGCGCACTTTGTAACCAGTCCGGCACGGATCGTGGAAGTAGAGTACTATTACTCGAAGTTTGCGGGCGGCAGTCTCGAAGAGCGGACGTTTCGGTTCAAGGATGGAAGGGACTACACAAGTCCACAGGCCAAGTCCGATATGACCTTTAACAGCCTGACGGTCAACTGGCTTTTTGCCCTGAAGAATAAGAAGTTCGAAGGCGAAGGAAGCGTTCCCTATCTTACCGTTGGAGCCGGATTCCACAACTACCATTCTAAGGTGAGCGGGCTCATCTTTCCCGAACAAGGGGGAGCTACGCTGGATCAGACCCTGCTCCTGGAGGCGATCGACGATACGCGGACAGCGCTGGGTGTAAGCGGAGGGGCTGGGATGCAGATCTTCCTGGGACCGAAGGCTGCCCTGGACCTGCGTGTGAGTTACAATGTGATCGTTGGGGAACTCAGGCCCTTCCTGAACTGGGGTGTGAAAAAGACCCATCCGTTTCACTTGTTCGACATCGGGGCTGGAGTGAAGTTTTATATGTGATCCGCAACCTGTTAATAAAAGGAGAAGAATATGAAGAGTGATCGTGTTTTCTGGATTGTAGGGTTGCTCGCCTTTCTGCTGCTGTTCTCGGCGACCTCCGAGCAGGTGGTTGCCGGAACCACAGGAAAGATTAAAGGTCAGATCGTTGACAGCAACGGCCAGGCGTTGCCCGGGGCAAATGTGATCATCGAGGGCACCTCACAGGGTACCACCACAGGGCCAGATGGGGACTACTTGATCTTACTGGTGAATCCGGGGACCTACACGCTGACAGCGTCCATGATCGGCTACGATCAGATTTCCAAGACGGACGTCCAGGCCATCGCTGATTTTACCACGACTGTAGATTTTACCCTGAAGGAGACCGCCCTGGAGATGACCGCAATCGTGGTCGTTGCTGAGCGGCCCCCAGTGGAGCCGGACAGGACAACCACCAAATACATCCTGGACAACTCCAACGTCGAGGAGGTCGCTCCCATCGTCAAGGACACCGAACAGGTGCTTGAACTCCTGGCCGGGGTCGGTCTGGACGGAGACACGTCGATCCGGGGTGGAGACACGTCGTCATCTGGCTCTGGGAGCAGTGACGTGGTTTACTACGTCGATGGAGTACCCATGTCTGCAGTCAATGTAGAGCGGCGGTCGCACGCCAGCCGAAATTTTCAGAGCGTCAACTCCAGTGCTGTTCAGGAACTCGCCGTGGTTACAGGCGGGATGGAGGCCGAGTTCGGCAACGCCCAGGCGGGTGTTGTCAACATTGTGACAAAAGAAGGGAGCAGGGACTTCCACGGCAGCCTGGATTACCTGTTGAATCCGGCCGGGAAAAAGCACTGGGGCAGCAATGTCTATGACAGCCCCTATTATCAAGATAAGATGAAGTGGAACAATTCGAACTGGACGGGCGAAACCGACCCGGTGACCGGACGGAGGGTGCACGAGCGGATCGATTACACCGGCGTGATCGGCCACCGCATAGAGGGGACTCTGTCCGGACCAGTGATCGAAAATGCTTCCTTTTTTACCTCGGCCAGGTATCGGGGGTTGGCGGCGATATTTCCAGAGGGCAAACAGCGCGGCTTCTACCTCTACCCAGACCGAAAATCGGGTTGGATTGCCTCTCCTGGCAACATCGAGACCTCCTACAAACTAACCGGGATCGCACGCTCAAAGTTCAAGGTGGGCGTGGGGGGCATATACGGCCGTTCAGGAAGCTACTGGGGAGGCTCAGGTGCCAGAAGGCAGTTGGGCCGCGACATCTTTCTCCCTGAGGGGAGTGGGGCCGGGCAGGTCAAGTATAAAAACGACCTGGCCTATGTATCGCTGACCCACATCCTGACGCCCAAGACATTTTACGAGGCAAAGCTTTCCTTTTTCCGAGATAACCAGGACACCACCAACGTACCGGTAGATCAATACGGAGAAGGCCTTACCGAGGACATTCGCCGGGACGCGGACGGCTACTTCACGGCTGCCCCTTCGACGAGAACCGAGTATCAGCTTACGAAGCGAGAACGGGTCAACTTCAAGCTCGATTTCTCCAGCCAGATCACAAAGGGTCACTTCGTCAAGAGCGGGTTCGAGGCCGCGTTCGACAAAGTGCTGACCGTATGGGAACGCTGGCGAAGTATGACGAGTTTCGCCCTGCGCGTAGCCGGGAAGCCATATACGAGGGATACGCCGTGGGAACCCATCCAGTCGTCCTGGTATATCCAGGACAAGATGGAGTTTCACGGGCTGGTCCTGAACGTGGGTGCTCGCTATGACCGACTGGATTGGGGCACCCAGGTGCCTCAGGGCGAACACGGACTCTGGTCGATGGCGCCGATGACCAAATCGTGGACGCGCCAACAGCTCATCCCTCTGGTGGATGCCGAGGCCCTGCAGGCCTGGAGTCCCCGGGTTGGGGTCTCACACCCGATCACCGACAGAGCTACGATCCGCTACTCTTTCGGAGTGTTCCGCCAGTTGCCCTCCACATGGTACATCGCTCAATACGGATGGGTCAGTCGAGCACGGGCAGCGGATTTCAACAACAACGGACAGATCGACCCGACAGAGGTCGGGAACCAGTCGGACTCGCGGGACTGGTCCGGATTCTGGAACCACATTAAGTATGAAACGACCACCAGCTTCGAGGTCGGGACCGACTGGAACTTTGTCGGGGACTACATCAGTTCTCTGACGGTCTTCTACAAGAGTGGGACGGATCAGTTCTTCTACGGCAATAGCTACTGGTGGGACCCGCAGAAGCAGGCTCCCCAGCGCGGTGGCGCTGACTGGAGGAACAACTCCTATGAGGACGTCCGGGGCATCGAACTGTCGCTGAGGAAGAATCTCAGCCACGGGTTCTCATTCCTGGTTTCGTACAATAAGCAGTGGGTGTCTGCCGCACGCCAGTCCGGGTGGTGGCGGACCTACTTTGTGCCCGACTCGAACTGGGTCGCCACCGGATCCAACTACTATGTGACGCACTCCCGGGACACCAACGGCGACGGGCAGGTGAACAGCAGCGATTCCGGAGCGGAAGTACCGGTGCTGCTGACCGCCGAGGAGATCCAGGAATTCGGCCATCGGGCCAACGAACGGCTCCGGGCCATCCAGAATGGCACCGCGGCGGACTACGACCCGCTCAAGGAAACCGAGATCAAAGAAATGGAGGATTGGCCAGGCATGTGGTCCTACAAACAGTTTAACGTAAACCCCCGGGGACGGAACACAGCACAGGGGACTTTTGGGACCGAACGGCCGGGTTTCGGATCGGTGGTGTTTGTGTATCACTCGCCGACCGACTATGGACCGGTGTGGGGCGACATCAGCGTCACGATGGTCTATCGGATGCAGGAGGGGAGGGCCAGGCGGTTCGCACTGCCTGGCGAGCCACCGAAGTGGTGGTTCGGACCTATGCATACCCGGACCGACCTGGCCTTTGTGAAGCGGTTCCAGATCCGCAACCAGGTGCGCTCTACATTCTATTTCAACGTCAGGAACCTGTTTAACCAGCGCGATCTACAGCCCAGGCCGGCTGAGGACTGGTGGAAAAACGGTCTGGATCGGCCAAGGCCCGACAGCGGCACGTACAAACAGTTCGGTGATACCGGAGAACTGAACCGATATGCCGGGTTTCCAAGAGAGATCGAGCTGGGAGTGATGGTGTCCTTTTGACAGGTCAACCCTGTTTTTATCAGAGCTTGGGATTGAGGCGAACGCAGGCTGTGGCCCGATCCCAGGCGCTCCTTAATTATCACAAGGAGGTTTCAAGATGCGAATAGTGAGAATAGGCTTCTGGCCTGTGGTGCTGGCGCTGTTGTTCCTGCCGTGTAGCCTTTGGGCCCAGGCTGCGCCGATGCGGAACCTGACCCGGGGACTGCTCTGGTCGGGCTATCGCAGCAACGGCATCCAGGGTAAGACAGAGGGCATGACCAGGAGCTGGACGAGGCTGTGGGACGCGGGCCTGATGTATCCCGGCGCTCCCATTTTGGAGGGAGACTTTGAAGACTACTGGGGAGTTAAGGAGAGCATCGACTTTGCGGATCGTTCGACCCACACCAGCCAGGGAGAGGGAATCTATGTGCTGACAAAGGACGAGAACGGCTTCTACAATGTGTCGATGTCCAACCCGCGGATCGTCACAGAGGATATCGTGCCGATGACCTACGATGCCTCCGCCGGTCCGGAGAAAGATCTGGGAGTGCGGACGGTCTCCCCGGCGACTGGAGCAGTGACGGCCAACTACTGGCCAGGAGCACCGCCGGTGGTCAACGATGTGACGGAGATCCACAACTTCGACTACAACCGTTACATTCCCAACGACACCCAGCCCGAGGAAATCTTGATTACGCAGTGGGGCACCGAAACCGGGATTGTCGTGACTCGAAAGGCCAAAGCGTGGGGCTACCCGGACTACGACGACTTCATCATCCAAGAGGTCATTCTGGAGAATACCGGGACGAAGCAGTTGAACGATACCTACCTTTCATTTTTCAATCTGCCCAGAGTCTCCCGGGCAGGGCACATGTGGACGGGCTGGACCAGCGGCTGGGAGGATGTGAGCACCCGGGTGCAGGACGACTGGTTCAAGTACAGCGAAGCGCCCAATTTCGATGGCCACGCGGATCTGAGGGGAAAAAAGATCCAGTACGTCTATGACGGCGACTATCCCTTTGACCAGGCCGATGACACGGGAGAGCCTGCCCGGCTGGCTGAGGCCCCGGGCAATGTCCGAAACTCCGGCCTTCTCAAAGAAGGGCAGCTCCGGGCATTTCAGTATATCGGGCTGGCCCTGTTAGACGCAGATCCGACCGACGGGTTCGCCCAGGACGACGAGGTCTATGTAGCACCGAAGAATTCCGACCAGCCAGCCTTCCCCTTCTGGTGGCAAATCCGCAGCCTGGACGACATCGATACGCCGGAGCATCCTATGTCCGACGAGGAGATCTACCTGGAGATGACCGGTCAGGGGACGCGCCCCATCTCGCCAAAGCACCCCCAGGACAATCCCACAGAGCTTATGAACATGGGCTTCGCCCAGACCTATGGTCCCTACGATCTGGGACCCGGCGACAAGGCCAAGGTCGTGGTGGCCTGGGTGGCCGGCACCGGAGCCGAATTTGCAAGCTCGGGAGAAACAGTGGACATTTTTGGATGGAGCAGACAGCCGGGAGCTCAGGCTCAGGTGTCCGACGGCGAACGGGCACTGGCCCAGCACCTGGATCGGGCCCGGTTTGCCTACGCCAACAACTACGATATCCCTGACGCGCCGCCCGACATCAGATTCACGGTGGAAAGCGACGAGGACGGGAACAACCTGCTGTCCTGGTCTGCCGATGCAGAGGCCGCTGAAGATCCCGACTATATGGGGACCGCAGAGGCGCGGGATGTAGCTGGCTATCGGATTTACCGGTCAGAACTCACGTCTATGGGCCCCTGGGAGCTTCTGGTGGACCTCCAGACTGGCACGCACAGCTACAAGGATGCTTCCTCGCTCGCGGGGTTCAGTTATTGGTACTCTGTCCGAAGCTACGACACTGGGCACGCCGACTGGAACGGCACAGGGATGGCGATTCCCTCCCTGGAGAGCGGACACGGCGCGCCCGAAACGAGGACGCACCTGCAAAGCATACCCTTTGTGGTGGCCTCCGATAAGAAAGACCGATTCGAGGATCCGGTGATTGTGGTGCCCAACCCATTCAGACTCGACGACATTCACCGCTACCCGGGTGGTAGCGAAGAGATCCGGTTTGTAAATGTGCCCCGAAGGTGCAAGATCTCGATCTTTACCGTCTCTGGAGATCTGGTCGCGGTGGTCGATAACCCGGTGCGGACAAGGTCCCCGATTCGGGGAGAGACGAGTTGGAATCAGGTGGTACTGAATTTCGCGTCGAAGGTCTCGACGGGAAAGTATTTCTTCGTGGTGGAGTCGCTGATGCCGGGGAGCGAGGGCGAGAAGAAGACAGGGACATTTATGATTGTCAAATAACCGTGCGACCATGAAAGGAGGCATAAAAATGAGACGCAGTCTGTTGATAGCCACTTTGGCCGCACTGATGGGGCCGTTTCTGGCCGTGGATGCAGAGGCCATCTTCAAGAAACTGGGCACGACCGGGTTTAACTTTGTGAAAATTGGCCAATCGGCTCGCCCTGTGGCGATGGGATCTGCATATATGGCCATTTCTAACGATATCAATAGCATCTTCTGGAATCCGGCTGGTCTGACCCACATCGAGAGGGCTGCATATACCTTTTCTTACAATCGCTGGTTTGCCGATTCAAAACTCTACTCGGGTGCCGTGGCTTATCGTTTCGGTGCTTCGGTCTTCGGGGTCAGCATGGTGTCGTTCCGGACGAAGCCATTTGAGGAGACGACTATTTTCGAACCCATGGGCACCGGCAAGATGGTAGAGGGGGACGACATCGCGTTCGGTGTTGCCTATGCCTACCAGTTCACCGATAGGCTCTCTTTCGGTGCAAACTTCAGGTACCTTCAAGAGTCTCTATTCGAAGATTCGAATACGACTTTTGACGCCAGCGTCGGTACGCTTTTCTACACTGGTTTCCAGTCTTTCCGGTTGGCGATGACCCTGAAGAACTTCGGGCAGGACAACACCGTTATCGCAGAGAGCTCTTTTATGCCGGTGGTTTACACAATCGCCGGGGCCATGGAAGTGATCGGGAAGGTGGGAGATCCCACTTACCTGACACTTTCAGCAGAGAACGTATTTGCGATTGATTACGAAGGACGCGTTCACATGGGTGCTGAGCTGTGGTTGGCCAATACACTGGCACTGAGGGGGGGATACAAGTGGAATTACGACGCCGAGGATTTCAGCGTCGGCGCCGGGCTCAAGCGGGCTTTTGGTGCCGCGTCGCTAAGTGTGGACATCGCTTACACTCATAGCAAATACTTCAACGCACCTTTGAGATTCACGGTAAACGGGACGTTCTGAGCGTCTGTAATGGTATGCCTAACGCCGGGGGCATGGAGAGGTCCAAACCTCCGGCGTTGATTTTGTGGATTGTTCTCGTATTTCTGTCCTTATTTTTTTCTGGTGGTCCTTGACCGTATTCTTGAATCAAACGGATATCCAAGGGACACCAGTTTTTTTTGAGGGATTCATTTAAAGGTGGGGTGCTGGAAATGAAGACTTACAAGGTCGGTGTGGTCGGACTCGGTCACGGAAGAAGCCATGTTCGTCTAACCCACGAATACCTTGAGCAGACCGAGTGCGCTGCGATCTGTGATGTGAACGAGGAGCGGCTGAAGAACACGGCTGAAGAACTGGATATAGGCAAGACAACCACGCATTACGCGGACTTACTTTCGGACCCGGACCTGGACATTCTGTGTATCTGTTCGCCCTGTCATATCCACGGGCAGATGGTGCTGGCGGCGCTGGATGCCGGCAAGCATGTGATGGTTGAGACGCCGATGGAAAACGAGTCCATGGAACGACTCTGGAAAATTATCACGATGGCCGAACGCCGGCATCTGAAGGTCCAGATGGACTGCCCGGACCGGTGGATCCCGGAGTCGGTGAAGATGAAGCAGTTGATCGACGATGGCCATGTGGGGGAAATCTATTACGTGATCTGCGAATATTTACAGGATATTCGGCAGCAGGGCGGAGGCGGACTCATGAAAAAAGAGGGTTTCCGGATGGGCTACGGGGTGAAGGCACAGGAATCTGTGTCTGCCGGAGCCGGCATCTATGCTGTGGACACGGCCCGGTGGTTTCTGGGAGAGGACTTCACGGAGGTTTTTGCCTACGGCAATCGCAAGAATCTGCCCAGCCGGAACGTGGACGACCACGATGTGGCTCTGTTTCGGACGGCCTCTGGGGCGATTGCACGGGTCCAGTGTTCAAAGGCAGCGAGGCGTCCCTACAAGGAAATTACAAAATCGGTGTGGGGTACGAAGGGCACGATCGAATCTACGGGGTATCTGCCTGCGCCCCCGGACAGTACGGGGCTTTACGGATGTCTGGTGGAGGACGGCGCCGGACCCAAGCCTTATACCGGGCCTTACGAGATGCGTCCGATTGAGGTGCCGTCGGTTCCACTACCGGAGTGGATCACCCAGGATATGGTCAGGAAGGTGGGGCATGGCGGTGTGGAGTTCTTCAGTTGGATGGACTTGATCCACTCGATCGAGAACGATTGTATGTCGGAGATCAATGTCTATGAAGCGGCGCGCACATGTGCCGGGGCAGTTGCGGTCAACGAGTCGAAGGTGGCGCATCGACCGATCTCTATCCCACAGATTGTGGATCGACACGATGAGATGAAACCGCTCTATCCACTGCCCTATGGGGAAGCGTCGAGTGCGGAGCTTTGAGGTGCCGATTTTTCATAAATTGTCCTGGAGGCCGGAATTATGGAGAACGATACAAAACCATCCCCTCTTCAAGGTCTGGAAGATCGCGTTGCGGTCGTGACGGGCGGGAGCCGGGGCATCGGTCGGGCAATCGCTCGCGAGTTGGCACGTCAGGGGGTGGCGGTCGCCGTCAACTATACCGCCAATGCCCCGGCAGCCGCGAGCGTGGTCAGTGAGATTGAGCGGGATGGAGGACAGGCTATGGCGATCCAGGCCGATGTATCGGATCGCACAGCAGTGGAGGCCATGGTCCAGGCAGCGGTTCAACGTTTTGGCAGTATCGATATTCTGGTCAACAACGCCGGTATAGATGTCGCCGTATCCGTTCTCGATACAACCGATGCCGATTGGGAGCGGATTTTTGCGGTAAATGCCCGGGGGTGCTTTCTCTGCACGCAAATCGCGGCTCGGGTTATGATCGATGCCGGGGGCGGTGGACGGATCATCAACATCAGTTCGCTCAACGCCCACCTGGGCTGGATTGCAAGAGCCGCCTACAGCGCCTCCAAGGGTGCGATGGAGGCTTTTACCCGGTGCTGTGCCCGGGATCTGGGGCAATATGGAATTACGGTCAACGCCGTGGCACCCGGTGCGATTCGGACCGACATTTGGGGCGATGCGCTCACGCCCGGCGCTGAAAAGGCACAGGCCGAGCGCGTTGCCCTCGGGCACATCGGAGAGCCGGAGGATGTCGCCGGAATCGTTGTATTTTTGGCGTCCCCATCTGCGCGCTTTATCACCGGCGAGGTTATCCTGGTGGATGGCGGCCGAGGGACATGCGATTACTTGCCGACAGAGCATGCGTTAGAGGACAAGATGTATCCGTAGATTTGATCAGGAGGGCATTAAAATGGCAGAGGATACACTTAAACAGATTTTCGAATATGTTGATCAACATTTCGACGATCATCTGGCAGCTACGCAACGCTATCTTCGCCAACCCAGCATCTCAACGGAGAATTTGGGGATACAGAAGTGTGCCGAAATGACCGCAGAGATGCTGCGAGACCTGGGTGCAGACGCGAGGCTGGTCCCTCTGAAAGGCGGTCATCCCGTCGTGTACGGCCATTTGATGTCCAGCAACAGCGATCGCACCCTTCTGGTCTATGGCATGTATGACGTCCAACCGGTAGATCCGCTGGAGGCCTGGGATTCGCCGCCCTTTGAGGCCAGGATTGTGGATGGCCGTATCATTGCCCGAGGTGCCATAAACACCAAGGGACCGCTGATGGCTTTTATTCACGCCGTCCATTCCATTCAGGCCGTTACGGGTGATGTGCCCGTCAACCTCATTTTTCTCATAGACGGTGAGGAGGAATTGGGCAGTCGGCACCTGCCCCAGTTTATTGAGCAGTACACAGATGAGTTGAAGACGGCCGATGCGATGTACTACCATCTCCCATTGGAGACCGTTAAAGGCCATCCGCAGGTAAGTCTGGGTTTCAAAGGCATTGCCTACTTTGAACTGGCGGTCAAAACACTGCCGACTGATGCGCATTCCATGGTCGGGCCTGTGGTCAACAGCCCGGTGTGGCGGCTGATCTGGGCACTTAATTCTATGCGCGGGGCCGACGATCGAATTGTGATTGATGGTTTTTATGAGAATGTACGGCTTCCCACTGAGGATGATGAGCACCTGCTCACCGATCTGGTCGATATTTGGGGGCCCCGTGCTTTCAAGGAGATGTACGGTATTACGGAATTCCGTGAAGGGCTTGATGGCCTGGACCTTGTCAGAGAAGCGATTTTTGCGCCTGGCCTGAATATCGACGGCTTTCTGTCCGGATACACTGGGCCCGGACCCAAAGCGATTGTGCCAGCTTCGGCGATGTGCAAAATAGACATCCGATTGGTGCCGGATATGACTGTCCAGGAGATTCTGGACAAGGTACGCGCCCATCTGAACCGACATGGGTATGGCGATATCGAACTGAGATTTGTGACCGGATACGATCCAGCCAGGACATCGCCGAAAGAGCATATCGCGCAAGCCGCTGTCAGAGCCCTCAGAAGATTAGACGCCGAGCCTGGAGTTGTGCCTATATTACCTGGAACGGCTCCGCAAGTGTTGTTCAGCGAGCCTCCGTTGAACCTGCCCTTTGTGATGTCGGGACTCGGTCACGGCTGGTTATTGCACGCCCCTAACGAGTATTTCGAAGTGGAGGGCCTGCGAGCATGTGAGAAGTCGGCGGTTGCGCTTCTGTATGAATTTGCAGATGCTTGATGGTTGTAGCGGAAGAGTCATCGGCCGCCACAGTGAAGGAGATTGAGGGAATGTCCGTCTTAAGCACAGAAGACCGAACCTTTTGGGAAGAGAACGGTTATGTTGTTATTCCCAATGCCGTTCCCCCGGATCAGGTCAGAGCAGCCGAACAAAAGGTCTGGGATTTTCTGGGCATGGGTCCCGAGCATCCAGAAAGCTGGTACCCGAATCCTCCCCGTGCGAGTATTATGGTCGAAATGTACCAGGATCAGACCCTCTGGAACAACCGCCAGTATCCCCGCGTCTATCGGGCGTTTGCCGAGATTTTTGGGACGAAAAAGCTGTGGGTGAGCATCGATAGAGCCA
Organism: Gemmatimonadota bacterium; assembly: GCA_009838845.1. NCBI lineage: Bacteria > Pseudomonadati > Gemmatimonadota > Gemmatimonadota bacterium. Next base: position 31,757 of record VXRD01000170.1, read on the forward strand.
GTATGAATCCACCAGAACGGGACGACTGGAAATACTCCGGCAAATTCCATTGGGATACATCGTTGGATTTGCCGATCGAATTTTGGGTACAGGGTGTGCTCTATCTAACGGATACTGCCCCCAACCAGGGGGCGTTCTCCTGTGTACCCGGCTTTCACCGAAAGATCAAGGCGTGGCTGAAGGACCTGCCGCCGGATGCCGACCCCCGGCAGCAGGATATCGAAAGCCTGGGCGTGCGGTCAATTCCAGGCAGGGCGGGAGATCTCATTATCTGGCACAGTGCGTTGCCTCATGGAAGCAGTCCAAATACGGCCGATCTTCCGAGAGTAGCGCAATACATCACTATGTATCCCGCTCAAGAAGAAGATGAAGAAGCACGGGACCATCGGATTGAGGCCTGGCGAGATCGCCTGGCGGGTCTGGTTATCGAAGTAACCGGTAAGCGCTGGGAACTCCGGAAAGAAAAGGAACACGAACTTGGCCTGACAGCAAAATTGTCTCCCCTGGGACGAACACTATTAGGTCTTGATCTATGGGAAGACAATTAAAGAAAAAATAAAATAGGAGGTCAATTTGATGGATTTTGAAGAGATCAAGCGGCGTCTGTCCCTTCTCGATACCGCGTGCATATGTGATGCCAACAAGGACCTCAGGGCTATCGATTCTGCCATTCGTCCAATCACCACTGGCCTCAAGCTCATCGGACGTGCACACACTGTGACCTGCCACGAAGACTTTCTTACGGTCGTCAAAGCGCTGAGAGACGCCGAGCAGGATGAGGTTCTTGTCATCGATTCCCAGGGCAGTCGCAGGGCGCTGACGGGCGAATTGTTTCCGACTGAGGCCATGCGCAAGCAACTGGCTGGCGTCGTCATCGACGGTCCCTGCCGGGATACGGCAAAGATACGCACCTTACCTATTCCGTATTATGCCCGTTCAATCTATCCCGTTGCCGGTACCACTTCCAAGATATTCGAGACACAAATACCAATCTCGTGTGGAGGCGTGAGCGTGCATCCGGGTGATATTCTTTTCGGCGACGACGATGGTGTTGTTGTGGCAACCACCGCTGAATTGTCAAAGGCTATTCCGATTGCCGAGGATATCCAGAAAAAGGAAGGGCTGTTGCTCACAAAGATGGAAGAAGGGGTGAGCCTGCTTGACATGTTGAATTTTGAGGAACATTCTGCGAAGGTGGGTGCTGGAAAAGAGAGCGAGTTGAAGTTTATCGTTTGAGTTATTACCGCCCACGATAAAAAAAATAGACATTGGGGAAGATAGGTTATGAATAGCCGAGAACCAGTTTTTGTTCCCCCCAGGGCGACGATTGAATCGACAGCCGCGGATGAGGCGCACCTGTCCTCACCCGCGAAGAAGGAGGGAATTACAACCAGATCGGTGATTCTGGGCGTTCTCTTCGCGGCCTTCGCCAGTCTGTTTCTGACCTATGATGAGTACGTGATTCGCTCCTCGTATCTCAACCTGAGTCATTTTCCTTTGATTGCCTTTCTGTGCTTCCTGGTCCTGGTTATTTTGAACGTCGTTCTGGGTCGTCTGGGTTTTGTGCGCCCGCTTTCGCCCTTCGAACTGCTGATCATCCTGGCGATGGTGATGGCCGGAAGCGTGTTGCCGACATGGCAACTGACGGGCTTTTGGCTGGCGATCATTTCCTCTCCGTACTACTTTGCCTCGCCAGAGAACCGGTGGGAGCCATATTTTCACAACTACATCTCTGACTGGCTGGCCCCATCTGACCACACCGGCGCCATGACGTGGTTTTTCGAGGGTTTGCCAACAGGGGAACGTATTCCCTGGGAAATGTGGGTGGTCCCCCTATTTTGGTGGGTCTGTTTCATCGCGGCGGTGACGCTGGTTTCGGCGTGCATCGTGGTGGCATTGAGAAGGCAGTGGATCCATCACGAGAAGCTGGGCTACCCTCTGGTGAATGTCGGAATCGAGATGGCGACAAAATCTGGAGCAGCTGGCTTCAAGCCGGAATTTATGCGTGGAAAGCTGTTCTGGGCCGGGGCAGTGATTCCGTTCGGGATCGTCTGCTGGAACATCCTGACCTATCTCGTCCCGGGCCTCCCGCCCATTCCCCTGGGAGGGGGAAACGTCGTTCTTTACCCGGGGGCGCCAGGTATAAACCTGAACATCCACTTTTTTGCGATGGCGTTCGGTTTTTTTGCGAACTTAGAGGTGCTGTTCAGCATCTGGTTCTTCTTTCTGATCTTTATTGTCGAAGCCTCCATCTTCAACCGCATCGGCTACAGCGCTGGGGAAGGAGCGTACTGGTCGTCCTACAGCGCGGCCACCGGCTGGCAGTGCTGGGGGGCATTCTGGTGTATGGTGTTCTGGGTGCTGTGGACGGCGCGGCACCACCTGAGGAATATAGTGCGCAGTGCCTTCGGATATGCACAACCCGCCGAGGACAGCGACGAGATGATGTCCTATCGGACCGCCGTGTTTGGATTTATCCTGGGTATAGTATTCATTCTCTTATGGCTGCACAGCGCAGGGATGAGCTATAAGATGGCCCTGGTGTTGACGGTTTCCACTCTCGTCATATACATTGGAGTGTCGAGAATCGTGGTCGAGACCGGCCTGGCTTATGTGCGAGCACCCATGACGGCGCAGTATTCCACGCTGTATGTACTGGGGACCGAGACAACCTCGGGGGCCAGCCTGACTGCCCTGGCCTTCACATACTCTTTAGTGGCCCGTGGGACGGGGCTGTTCATGCCGGTGCTGACACATGTGGGGAAGGTGGCGGATGTGGCCGCACGTTCCCGCAAGGGAATTCTGGTCTGCACCGGTCTGGCACTATTTGTTTCTCTGCTCTGCTCGGTGTGGGGAACCCTTTACCTGGGATATGCCCACGGAGCCTACAACTTTAACTCCTGGAAGATCAATTCCGCTGCGCCGAAGGTCCTCAACGACGTAGTCGTGTACATGCAATCGCCATTTCCGACCGATTGGGAGAAGCTGCAGTTCTTCTGGATCGGCGCCGGGGTTATGGCAGTCATGACGTTCCTCCGGTACCGGTTTCCGGGCTGGCCGATCCATCCGATTGGATTTGCGATTTCATCTACCTACTTCAGCTACCGAATGACCTTTTCCATCTTTCTGGCCTGGGCGTTTAAATGGATCTTTATGAAGATCGGAGACGCGGCGCTCTACAGGCGGTCCAGACCGTTTTTTATCGGCATCCTGGTCGGCTGGGCGCTGGGAGTCGCCCTGACAATTCTCGTGGATGCGATCTGGTTCCCCGGTAGCGGCCACCATATCCACGCAGACTAAAGCCATATAGCACGCGCTTGAGCGGTGATCATGATCAGAAGGAGAAACAGGCGATGGCAAAGACATTGAAGGTTGCTGTGGTCGGGATGGGCCATGGGAGGGCGCACGTTCGGGTGTTCAACGAGTACATCGACCAGACGGAAGTGGTGATGGTCTGCGATGTCGTTGAGGAGCGGGCCAGGTCCGCGGCAGAGGAACACGGCATTGGCAAGTGGACCACCCGATACGCCGATGTGCTCGCCGAAAAGGATGTGGACCTGGTGGCCCTCTGCACGCCCTGCCACCTGCACGGGCAGCACACTCTGGCGGCACTGGACCACTGGAAGCACGTTATGGTTGAGGTGCCAATGGAGAACCAGTCCCTGGAGACGCTCTGGAAGATTGTGTATATGTCTGAAAGGCGCAATCTGAAGGTCCAGATGGACAATCAGCTCCGGTGGATGGCACCGACGGTGCATATGAAGCGGTTGATCGAACAAGAAAAGCTTGGAGAGATCTACTATGTAGAGACAGAATATGTCCACGACATTGAGGGAATTACCATCCGGCAGGATGGTTCTCCGACCTTCCGATGGGGGTTGGGAGAACTGGCTCAGGGATCGATCAGCGCCGGCGGCGGTCTGTATGCCATAGATAATGCGTACTGGTTGATGGGAGAGCAATTCGTCGAGGTGTTCGGGTACGGGAACAAAAAGAATATGCCCTATCGACAGGTGTATGATCACGAAGTGGCGCTTTTCAAAACGGCGAGCGGTGCGATTGCCCGATGTGTCTGTTCAAAGGGCCCAAAGCGACCCACGATAGAGTATGCCGCCGTGTACGGGACGAAGGGCACGCTGGAGACCTCCGGCCGTCTGCCCCATCCTCCCGATGGGCCGGGTGTCTATGGCTGCTTTGCCGACGAAGATCCGAATTATAGCAGGGGCGTTTATGGGTGGATGTACACAATGTCCGTCAAACAGGAGGACGAGGCTGCAAAGGAGCAGTCGGAACACGGGATGGTGAAGATCGAAGTGCCGCCGCTGATTGTGGATGAGGAAATCTCCGGGAGGGTGGGCCACGGCGGCACGGAGTACCTGGCCGACCTGGATCTGGTGAATGCCATCCTGGAAGACTATCAGCCGCCGTGCAACGTCTATGAGAGCGCCCGATCCTGCGCTGGAGCAATCTGTGCGGTGCAGTCGATCTACGAGGGGAGGCCGGTCCAGGTGCCGGATATCGTGGATAGAAGCGACGCCGTCAAGCGATTTGGACCACTACCGACTGCACACCAGAACTCGGATGAGCTATAAGGAGATTGAACCAGTGGGTGATGGAGGAGTGACACGGCGGGAGTTCCTTGCAAGGAGCGGCCGAGCAACTGCCGGTCTGGCAGGTCTGTCTCTGGTTATCCCGCTGACGCCCGGCAGCGTCCGGGCCGCACCAGAGGTTCATCTCACCGTCTGGTGGTGGGGCGAACAGGAGGCACCGGGTCTGCAGCAGTGGGTGCGGGAGACCGTTCACCGATACAAGGCGGCGCATCCGGGCGTTGAGATTGCAACCGTGCTACAGGCTACAGAATCGCTCTACCCGTCATTCGCCTCCGCCGGACAGGCCCGACAGGGGCCCGATATTCAGTATATGTGGGGTGGGGTATCCACGATGCAGTTCGTCTGGCGGGGGTATGTGCATCCGATCAGCGACCTGCTGAGCAAGGACGATCTGGAGCCTGTTTTTCCCGACAGTCTGCGGGAGACCGCCTTTCGGGGGAAGGTCTATGGGCTCCCCTGGTATGCGCTTCCCTTCCTGCTCGTTTACAGCAAGCCAGCTTTTGTCCAGGCGGGCCTGGATCCCGATCATCCGCCTCGCACCTGGGATGCGTTCCTATCGGCAGCAGATCGCCTGCGGGCTGCCGGTTTTGTGCCGTGGGGATATGGTGTAAAGGGTCTGAGCGGTATCGGAAATTTTAGCAGCCTCTTCATTTTGCAGGAATTGGACGATTCTACCGATATTCTCAAGGCCGCTACCGGCGAGGTTCCGTTTATCGATCCTCTGTATTCAAGCTGGCTGCACCGCGTGGAGGAGATGGTTCGAAAGGGCGTTTTCAACCGGGATGTATCTTCGCTGGAATACTATCAGGCTCAAAACCTGTTTCTGGCTGGGGAAGCGGCGATGGCCGTTGCCGGCCAGACCAAGGTGAGCTACTTCAGCAAGATGCTGGGAGAGGAGAACGTGGGTGTCATGCTGCCTCCCAGATTCGGGAAAGGCAGGCTGGCGGGTAGGATGCCGAATACGGCACAGCAACTGCTTGTGACTTCGTGGTCGGATTACAAGGAGGAAGCGGCCGATCTGCTTTGTTACTTTCATACCCCGGAACGACTGGATCGGATGCATGTCCTGTCGGGAGCGATTCCACCCGACAGGCGCTTCGATCGCAGCAGACTTGTGTGGCCGCAGGATCGCACGATTGCCGCGTGGATGGGGAGCGAGAGCATGACGAATTACCAAAACTACTGGCCGCCTCAGATGGATCGGGAAAATCTTTTCCCGACGGTGCAGTCCCTGTTCGCCGGAGCACTGTCCGCAGATCGGGCTGCGGAGCAGGTGGATGAATTCCTCAACCGGTGGCGGGATTCGAATGTGGATACGGTTGAAGAACTCGCTACTTGGGCTTCTGAGGCCAGATAGCGTATGCAGGTCAGGAGACAGCGTGTGATGATACAGTGGACAAATCGCGCGGGGTACACCTTTCTCGTTCCCGCCCTTGCCATTCTCGCCTTTGTGTATGCATACCCTATGGCGAAGGTTATCGAATTCAGCCTGCGGCATAGAGGGACCGGTGTGTGGACCGCGCTGGACAACTACCAACGCTTGCTGGGCGATCCGATTTTCTGGCAGGCGTTGTGGAACAATGTTGGGTTGTTCTTCCTGATACCGATTCTCGTTGTTCTGTCTCTGGTTTTTTCGTCCCTGCTGTACGAGCGGATCAGGGGCTGGCAGGTGTACAGGTTTTTCATCTTTCTCCCGTACATGATACCGGTTGTGGTTACCGGCATCGCGTTTGGTTACATCCTTCAGTACCGCGGTCTGGTCAACAGGGTCCTTGATTTCGCCGGACTGGGTGGGCTGCGCCAGGATTGGCTGGGAGATCCTCATCTCGCTTTTTTTACCGTAGGGGGTGTGATCGTCTGGCGGGAATTGGGGTTGGGCATCGTCCTGTTCCTGGCCCGCCTGATGCAGGTTCCGGGCGAACTCTACGAAAGTGCCCGTATTGATGGGGCGGGCTGGTGGCAGACACTTTATTACGTTACGGTTCCGCAGCTGAGTACGGTGATTCTGTTTTACACGAGTGTTATGATGATTCAGCTGTTTAGCTGGGTATTCAATTATATCTTTGTACTGACCCGGGGCGGGCCCGGCTTCACCACCTACGTGAGTGAATTTTATATCTATCAGCGGGCTTTCAGCTACGACGAGATCGGCGTTGCCTCCGCCTGTTCGTTTGTCGTGGTATTGCTCGTCGCTGTGGGCCTATCCGGCCTTTTCAGCCTGCTGCGCCGGGTGGAAATCTTCGAGTAGAGGATACTCGCGATGGTCCAAAGATTTATTCGGTCGGCCATGTGCCACTTTGTTCTGCTCGGGCTGTGCATCGTGGCCCTCGTCCCCCTCTACTTTATGTTGGTTTCGGCTCTTAAAGAGCAGATGGAGTTTTTCCAAGATCCGGTGGGATTGCCCTCTTCGCCTGTGCTGAACAATTTTGCCGTTGTCTTTGGCCAGTCGAAGTTTGCACGGTGGATTTTGAACAGCACTGTTCTCACAATCGCGTCGGTCGGTTTGACGCTCGGTATCTCGTGCTTTGCAGCTTACGCCTTCGCCCGGATCCCTTTCACGGGCCGGCACGTACTCTTTCGGCTGACCTCGGCGCTGATGGCCGTTCCGGTCATCGCCATGATCGTGCCGCTATTTGTCTTTATGGTGAAGGTCGGTCTGGTGAACACCTATCCGGCGGCCATTGCGGTGTATTGCGGGTTTATGTTGCCCTATACCACGTTTTTTTTGACTGGCTTCTTCAGCCAGCTGCCCCGGGGAATCTTCGACGCAGCTCTGATCGATGGGTGTTCGCACGGGTTGCTGTTGCGCAAAATCGTGCTGCCGCTGTCCCTTCCGGCGATCGCCACCTTGGCCATCGTCAACGCGTTGTGGGTCTGGAATGAGTTGCTCATCTCCCTGGTGCTCCTGCAGGCCGACGATATGCGCACACTTATGGTGGGGATCACTGTTTTTCGGGATCGATTCGGCGTCAATGTGCCAGTGACGATGGCGGGATTGCTCGTGGCCGTTTTTCCGATGCTTCTTTTGTACCTCAGTGGTCTGCGCTATTTTGTTTCCGGCCTGATGGTCGGTTCGCTCAAAGGTGAATGACAGCCAGCGGATGGCGGACGGAAACTCAGGAGAGAGATGCGTGTCACCAAAAAGAAGAGGTAGCGATGGCGAGCGTGACTCTGAAGCGTGTGCGAAAGGTGTTCGACAAAGCGGTGGTGGCAGTAGAGGATGTCGATCTCCAGGTGGAAGATGGAGAGTTTGTGGTCCTGGTGGGTCCGTCCGGGTGCGGGAAGACGACAATCCTCCGGATGATCGCCGGTCTGGAGGAGGTGACCAGAGGAGAGATCTATATCGGGGAGGTCCTGGCAAACAACCTCCTGCCCAAAGATCGGGATATTGCCATGGTCTTCCAGAATTACGCCCTCTACCCCCACATGTCCGTTTACCAGAATATGGCCTTCGGGTTGAAGCTGCGGAAATACCGGAAGGAGGAGATCGACGCCCGGGTAAGGGAAGCGGCAGATATTCTGGGAATCGGCGACCTGCTTGACCGGAAGCCGAAGGCGCTGTCGGGTGGACAGCGACAGCGCGTGGCGGTGGGGCGGGCTATCGTTCGGAAACCGAAGGTCTTTCTGTTCGACGAGCCGCTGTCGAACCTGGATGCCGGGCTGCGCGTCCAGATGCGCACAGAGATCAGCAAGCTGCATATGCATCTGGACGCGACGATGATCTATGTCACCCACGATCAGGTCGAGGCGATGACGATGGGGGATCGGATTGTAGCGATGCGAGAGGGACGGATCCAGCAGATTGGTTCCCCTATCGATCTCTACCGGCATCCGGTCAACCGGTTTGTGGCCGGTTTTATCGGCAGCCCGTCAATGAATTTTCTGGAGGGCAGGCTGACCCGAAACAAGGGGGTGGCCTTTTCCTGCGATGCCATCTGCTTCCCCATTCCAGAGCGATGTACCGGTTGCCTGCAAGCCTACATCGGCCGGGATCTGGTACTGGGCATCAGACCGGAACATATTGTCGAGGCGTCTGCTCCCTACGGGCCTCAGGAACGAGGGGAGGTCCGCGCCAGCGTTGAGGTGGTAGAACCGATGGGAAACGAGACCTATCTCTACCTGAGGGCGGAAGATACACGGTTTGTCGCCCGTATCTATACGGATTGGATTCCGGCAGTCGGCGAAACGGTTCACCTGGCGTTCGATTTGGCCGAGATACACTTTTTCGACAAAGAGACGGGAGCAGCCCTGATTTCGAACGAATGGGATAGCTGAACCCTGTTTTAACCTGAATAGACATGGAGGATGGAAATGCGGGTTTTCTTGTTGTTACTGATCGCGGTTCCCGTCTGGGCTCTGGCTTCGGACCAGGAGGAGGTCGAGGCGCATTATCGGCGCGGCGTCGAATCTGTGGATCAGAGCCAGCACAAGCAGGCGATCCAGGCATTTCTTCGCTGTCTGGAACTCGACGCCTCCCACTACGATGCCCGCGTGCGGCTGGCAGAGATCTATCTGAGGCAGCAGATGTTGGGGCGAGCGGCCGATGTGCTCCACCAGGCGATCGAGATTGAGCCGGACCGGGTCGAAGCCCGCCTGGTGCTTGCGGAGGTTCTGGCGACTGAAGGGCGGTTCTTCGACTCTCGACAGGAGATTCAGCAGGTGCTTTTGACCGACCCAGACAGTATCCCTGCGGATGCACGGATGAAGGTTGGCTACCTCCTGGGGATCGCGGGGGGGATGCTTCCCAACCTGGAGGAGGCCAAGAGGCAATTTGAGAAGGTGCTGGAAGTGAATCCCGATCATGTAGGCGCTTCCTTTCAGCTGGGTATCGTCGAACTCAGACTCGGTCAATTTTCTGAAGCCGCAGAGCGCTTCGCATCAATTATCCCGCATTATCCCCAACATTTTGAAGCCCAATATCAACTCGGGATTGCCCATCTTCGAAGCCAGGATTACCGCAAGGCCATTCCCGCTTTGAAAGAAGCCCTTAAAATCAGGCCAAGCAGCCTGGAGGCCAAATGGGCCCTTAAACTCGCCTACGATCGGGAAGGCGGATATCCGGAGGATTTGGAAGAGAGATATAGACTCAGGCTTTTCCACGAGGATTTCGGAGTTTCTCACCCCCTGTTTACCGATATCGCTTCCCGGGTGGGGGTCGCGAAGGTGGATGGCGGACGGGGTAGTGCCTGGGGAGACTACGACAACGACGGAGACCTGGATATTTTCGCCCTGGGACATTATGCGCCTCAGGCTCTCTATCGAAACAACGGAGATGGCACCTTCACTGATGTGGCTGTCCATGCGGGATTGGCCGATATGCCGGGCGGTTTCGCGTCTCTGTTTGCCGACTACGACAACGACGGGGACCTGGATCTCTACGTAACCCGTGACGGCTGGTTTGGTAAGAAGCCAAATTCGCTCTACCGGAACAATGGGGACGGCACCTTTGACGATGTGACAGCGAGTGCCGGCGCAGGAGATTCCGGGTCGGGCTTTGGCGCTGCCTGGGGGGATTACAACAATGATGGGGCTCTCGACCTTTACATTGCCAACGGTGTGGTCGGGGATGGGTCACCCAACGTGCTCTATCACAACAATGGCGACGGCAGTTTCACCAATGTTGCCGTTCAAGCAGGTGTTGCAGACACCCGGTCGGCTATCGGGACAGCCTTTGGGGATTACGATAAAGATGGTTACCTCGATCTGTATGTCGTCAATCATACGGAATCCAATGTCCTTTATCACAACAATGGGGATGGGACCTTTAC